>JALXDT010000270.1 GCA_027070475.1 Candidatus Aminicenantota bacterium
AAATGATAGTGTTTACTATGCCCTATCTTTAGTTTCTTTTTATCAAGGAGAATATAAGAAAGCTCTTAAATCAATTGAAAAAGCCATAATGTTAAAAGATAAAATAATCTATGAATTACTAAGACTTGAACTTTTTTACAATACAGATGATCAAAAAAATTTTAATGCTCTTTATAATCACCTTAAGAGTAGATATCCCGCAAATACAGATATCGATAAAATAAGAAATAGAGAATCTTTTAATTTCCCTCCTCCTTCTCTATTTGAGTAATATTTTTTCTGATTAAATTTATCCTTTTCGGTATATGATTATTTTTGATTCTTCTCATTGGTTTGACATTCCTTTATTTAAAATGTAATAATTCATAGGGAGTTTGATATGAGAATAAGAAAATATAATTTTTTTATTTTTCTTGTGTTATCGGTTTCTATCTTTATTGTAAGCTGTGCAGTTAATCCTGTAACAGGAAAGAAAGAATTAATGCTTATCCCTGAATCTCAGGAAATAGAAATCGGCAAATCCGTTGATAAAAGTGTTAGATCCGAATATGGCATATATAAAAGCTCTAAATTAAATAATTATGTTACTCGTGTGGGACAAAAGCTTGTTCAGCATGTTCACAGAAAAAACATAAAATACTATTTTTCAGTCTTGGATAGTGATGTTGTTAATGCATTTGCTGCACCGGGCGGATATATTTACATAACAAGAGGACTTCTTGCAATGCTTAATAGTGAATGTGAGCTTGCCACAGTATTAGGACACGAGCTTGGCCATGTAAATGCCAGGCACTCTGCAAAAGCTATGTCAAAAGCAATTCTTTTTAATGCTGGCCTTATAGTAGCAGCCGGATTAAGTAAAAAAGTCAGAGATATTGCACCACTGATTTCCATTGGAACTCAGCTTTTGTTCTTAAAGTATAGTAGAGATAATGAGTATCAAGCGGATTCACTTGGAATTTTATATGCCAGAAGAGCTGGTTACAATCCTGAAGGAATTGTAAAGTTTTTTTACTCCCTTGAAAATCTTACTAAAGAGGCAGGAGGTCCCCATCTTCCAAACTTCCTATCAACTCACCCTCTCACAAAAAAAAGAATTGAAAAAGCTATCTCATACATCAAACCACAGGATAGTAATCTTGTAGTTAAAAGAGTCTATTATTTAAAAAATATAAATGGACTTGTTTATGGCAAAGATCCCAGGCAGGGTTATGTGGAAAATGGATACTTTTACCATCCTGAAATGAGATTCTATTTTAAGATTCCTCCGGGGTGGAAGGTATACAATACACCAAAACAAGTAAAGATAGTATCAAAAGATAAAAATTCTGTTATTTTACTGATGGCTGAAAAGAATCAGAATACTCCTTCAACATATGCTGAGAGTCTCTATAAAAAATTTAAAAATACTGACCTTGTCTCATACGGAAATTTTAGGGTAAATGGTTTTCCCGCTTATTACATAGATTTTTTAATTTACAATACACAAAATGATGGCACAACTTCCAAGGTAAGAGCACTAATAGATACTATTAAAAAAGGAAGTTATCTATTCACCTTTTTAGCTGTTTCAACTCCAAATAAATATAGGATCAGGAAAAGAGCTATAATTTCTACAATGAATTCATTTTCCAAGCTAACCAATTCCTACTATCTTAACAGAACCCCTCATAGGGTTTATATAAAAAGAGTAAGAAAATCTCAAACTCTTCAGAATTTTCTACGAAAAAATTTTGTTTCGAAAAAATTCTGGAAAAAAGTTTCTATTATCAATAATATTGCTCTTTCCAAAAGTTTAAAAGCTGGAGATTATATTAAGATTATAAAATAGAGTTTTACTTTTCCTTCTGATAACTTTTCAGTTAAACCTTTTTCTCAACTAAGTAAATAAAATCTATTCAGTTTTAAACTTGTCAACAAGTTCTTTTAAGTTCTCAGCTTGCTGGGCAAGATCATTTGAGGTCATAGCAATCTGAGATATTGCTATTTTGGATTGTTCTGATGCCTGTGCTATATGTTGAATATTGGAATTAACCTCTTTTACCGTGGCTGCCTGCTCAGTAGTAGCTGTAGATACTGCCATTGTAACTTCCTGAACCTTTCTTGATTCCTCTATTAATCTTTCAAGCATGCTTTTTCCACTGTACGCAAGGTCCTGTCCTTTTATAACCTCTTTTAAAGACACATCCATTGCACTGACAGAATTCTCAGCTCCAACCTGAATCTTTTTGGTTATCTCTTCTATCTCCTTTGTGGATTTTGCCGTTCTCTCCGCAAGCTTTCTTATCTCATCCGCAACAACTGCAAAACCTCTTCCTGCCTCTCCTGCTCTTGCAGCCTCAATAGCTGCATTAAGAGCAAGAAGATTTGTCTGATCCGCAATATCAGTTATAACAGAAAGTATCTCCCCTATACCTTTTGCTGATTCCCCAAAATCATTTATCATTGTAGCAAGATTCTCAAACTTTCCTGCTATATCCCCAATTGAGTTTGTTATCTGAAGAATTGTTTCGGATGTCTCGTTCATAACATTTTCCATATTTGAAACATTATCCTGAGCTTGTTCTACCATTCTCTGATTATCTTCAATTGTTGCCGTTAATTCTTCCATAGCAGATGCAACAGAGGCTGCCTGGGCATTTTGCTCTTCCGTAGTTGCAGTAAGCTCCTCTGATGTTGATGAAAGCTCTGTTGAAGCTGATGATACAGCAGAGGCATTTGTTTTCACTTCTGAGACAATAGCTTGAATTCTCTCTATAAACTTATTAAACCAATTAGCAAGCTCTCCCAATTCATCCTTATTTTCAGCAACAACTCTCTTAGTTAAATCAGCCTCTCCCGTAGCAAGGTCCTGAGCTCTTGCTATCATCCTTTTTATTGGTTTTACTATCTGTTTTCCAAAGATAATGCTGACAATTATTATAATTACTATTGTTAGAAAGATAAAAGATAAAAGGATATTACCAAGCTTATGAACTTGTGCCAAAAGCTCATCTTTTTTTATCGTTGTAAAAAGCCCCCATCTTAATCCTTCAATTTTTAAAGGTGTGTAAAAATCTATTTCTAAATTCCCTGTTGAACCTATTTTCTCTTCAACCCCTGATTTTCCTTCAAATAAACATTTTTTTATAATATGATCACTTGTTGGATCCCCTATCTTTCCTTTTTTAACTGTTCTGTTACTTCTAAGATAGGTCTTTCCATCCCTTCCTACACCAACTATATATGATTCTCCACTTTTGCCCAATCCTTTTCTCAGTTGTATTATTTTCATATATTCACTATAAGGAAGTGTTGCAACAACAATTGCTAATATTTTACCACTTTTATCTTTAATAGGAGCTCCTATAAATGCTGTTTGTTCATTGTTTGCAGGGGGGTATGGCTCAAAATCTATAACTGTCTCTTTTTTAGTTTTATGAATTATTTCATCCCAGAGTAAAGCAAGGCTCGTGTCTTTGTATTTTCCATATCTTAGATTTGTTCCAAGGTCATCAAGCTTTCTTAAAGAGAACATTACATGACCATGAGCTGCACATATAAAGTAAAGGTCCTCAAAGCCCATCTCAGCTGCATAATCCTTTATTTCACTGTAAATAGATGAATAGAGATTTTTATATTCAGTTGTATTAATAGGATAAGAAGTATTGGCGCCTGCATTCATCTTGTCATGATAAGCTTTGAGTTTTCCATAAATTTTTCTTACTACATTTAATTCTGAAGTAGCTTTGATTTTTATTAAAAGGCCATTGATATTATTTTCAATATCAATTGCTTTAGCTGATTGCAAAGCTTTAACATTAGTAATAGTTTGTTCCTGAAGAATCTTTTTCGCCTCTGCATTGACAAAAAAGTATGTTGTAAGAATAGGAACAAGACCTACAAGTAACATAACTATTACAATCTTTTGATAAATACTGAGTTTTTGAAAAATTTTGACTTTTTTTCCCATAAATTCCTCCTTACATAAGATACTTGTATAGATTTATAATACAAAAAAGAGAAAAAATCAAGCAACATTATCAAGACCTTCAGAAAAGACTATATCTTAAAAAGAAAAAATGCTATAATTTTGGAGGAGTTTATTATGAGTAATAAAAAACTTTATGTAGGTCAATCTGTTTTAGCATTTTTTCTTGTGCTTTTTACTCTTGCCTCAGGGCACCTTTTTAT
>JALXDT010000271.1 GCA_027070475.1 Candidatus Aminicenantota bacterium
ATTATAATTTTTAGAAAAACCTGCTATTACAAAAGCTAAAATAAAGAATAAAATAAATACTCGCTTTTTTTTCATAAATAAATTATAACATATAAAGCAATTGATATTACTATTTTATTTTAAATTTCTCAACTTCCTCTTTTAATTTATCTGCCTGTGTTGCAAGATCCCCTGAAGTGATTGCCACCTGTGAAATTGCTTGCATTGATTGCTCTAAGCCTTTTGCAATTCCTTGAATGTTCAAATTAACCTCTTTTACAGTGGCAGCTTGCTGTGTTGTAGCAGTGGAAATAGCTGTTGTAATTTCCTGCACCTCTTGGGAGCTTTTCATAATAAGATCAAGCATTTCACGACTCTTTTCAGCTAACCTTACACCTTCTTCCACAGCATTAAGAGAGTCGTCCATTGCAACTACAGCACCTTCAGCCTTGTTTTGAATTGATTTTGTTATTTGTTCAATTTCCTTTATTGATTTTGCGGTTCTTTCAGCAAGTTTTCTTATCTCATCAGCTACAACTGCAAAACCTCTACCCGCCTCTCCAGCTCTCGCAGCTTCTATTGCAGCATTAAGTGCAAGTAGATTTGTCTGGTCAGAAATATCTATTATAACCTTTAATATCTCGCTTATTCCTTTTGCAGATTCTCCAAATTCATTAATAAGCCCTGAAAGGCTTGCTGATTTTTCAGAAATTATCACAATAGAATCAATTGTTTGAGCCATTGCTTCAGAGCTTTTTTTAATGATTTCACTCATCTCTTCAACCTTTTCATTTGAGTGATCTGTCATTCTCTGATTATCCTCTATTGTTGCTGTTAATTCTTCCATCGCTGAAGCAACAGATGCCGACTGAGCTGTTTGCTGCTCTATTGTAGATGATAATTCTTCTGCAGTTGAGGATAATTCTGTTGAAGCTGATGAAACAGTTTCAGTATTTCCTTTTATGTTTGATACAAGTGTTGCAAAAGAGTCAAAGAGTTCTCCCAAAGAATTTCTGATGACAGCTATTTCATCTTTTTCATCAGTTTTAAGTTTTATTGTAAGATCATAATTATTTCTAACATTTACAATGGTTTCCTTTAGTTTGTTTAGAGGATTTATAAAGCTTCTCCTAAAAATATATAGCAAAGTTCCTACAATCAGGATAAAAAATATTAGAGATAGCAGCAATCCTTTTACAATCTCCTTTTTCTTGAAAGTTTCAACCCAAAGGGTTTCTTTCTCTATAAGCTCTTTCACATTGTCATAATATTCCCCTGTTCCAATAATCCAATTAAATGGTTTAAAGACTTTAACAAAACTTATTTTTAATTGCGGCTCTTCTTCTCCTGGTTTTGGCCAATAATATTTTATAAAACCGCCACCTTTCTCCTTAGCTACCTTTACACTCTCTTTTATTATTAAAAAGCCGTGTACATCTTTTAATCCCATCAGATTCTTGCCAACAAGCTCCTTTTTGGGATGAGAAAGCATAACTCCTTCAAAATCATTAATCCAGAAATACCCTGTTTTTCCATATTTTGTTGTTTTTACAAAATCAATAAGATGTTGCCTTATACTCTCTTCAGAAAATCCTTCATTTTTCATTTTCAAGTAGTAGGCTTGCATAGCTGTTATTTCATTATCAACCAGAGTTTTCACTTTAGATTGTATGTTTTTTTCAACATACATTTTGGAAAGCTTATTAACAACCTTTGATTGATTAAACTCAAGAACAGCAATAATAAGTAAAAAACCAAGAACAACAATAATATTAATTTTGGTAACAATTTTTATTCTTTTAAACATCCTAAGCCCTCCTTCAATTTTATAATTCATTTTAATTAGATTTTAATGTTTTGTCAATTCATCGAGATGAGTCCCAAAATAAGATTACCGAAACGAATGAGAACATACTTCCTTTGTTTCTCCATAGTGATTGAATCTTTATATTGAAAAATTTTTATTTCTCATATATATAAACTTGAGCAATTCATCATATTAGCAGTGAGCCTATAAACTGAACTATAGCTAAGTTATGAACTGTCATTTACACAATAGATGGTAATTAATGAATTGCCCCTACGGTATTTATCATTATTTTTTATTTTGAAATTTTAAAAATGAATAGTCGCTAACAAGAAATAACCATATTCCTTAATGAGTAGCTCAAGGCTCAAAGCTCAAAGCGAAGGGCTAAACATATAATTAATCAAGAAGGTTTTAAAAGGTCTCTGATTTTTCTTTTTCTTTTACTTATTATTTCTTTAACTTTACTTACAATACCATCCTTATCTATTCCATAGAGTTTGTGAATCGTTTTTGTATCACCTTGAGGCAAAATTTCCTCAGGATAACCCAGAGAATAAACTTTTATCTTAAAGCTTTTATTTTCTCTGTAAAACAGGTCAACGGAGGTTCCAAAACCTCCTTTTAAAACACCGTCTTCTACAGTCAAAATCCACTTGTACTCTTTCTCAATTCTCTTTAAAAGCTCTTTATCAAGTGGTTTTATAAATCTACTGTTTACCACTCCAACTTCGATTCCTGCTTCTTTAAGTTCAAGTGCTGCCTCCATGGCCGGGTAAACTCTATTTCCTACAGCTAAAATAATTCCATCCTTACCCTCTTTTATTAATTCCCATTTCCCTATAGGTATTTCCTCAAAGGTTTCCTTCAAAGGAACCCCATAACCTTGAGCTCTTGGATATCTTATTGTTATAGGGTGTTCCTGTTTCAGAGCAGTAAAAATCATATTCTGGAGCTCTCTTTCATCCTTGGGAGCCATCATTATAATGTTGGGTACAATATTTAAATATGCAATATCATAAATTCCCTGATGCGTTGGACCATCACCTGATACAGCCCCTGCCCTATCAATACCAATAACAATAGGTAAATCCATTAAAGAAACATCGTGAATAATCTGATCATAAGCTCTCTGCAAAAAAGTGGAGTAAAGGGCAATGACAGGTCTTAAACCACCTAAAGCTAATCCTACAGAAAATTCCACTCCATGTTGTTCAGCAATCCCAACATCAAAATATCTGTCAGGATACTTTTCTTTGAACTTAATTAAACCTGTTCCCTCGGGCATAGCTGCAGTTATAGCAACTATTTTTTCATTTTCTTTAGCCAACTCTATCAAAGTTTCAGAAAAAACTGTGGAATAAGAGGGAGCTCCATTCTTTTTCTTAAATTTGCCGGTTTTAACATCAAAAGGGGCAGATGAGTGAAACCAGTTAGCTTTTTCTTCCGCTGGTTTATACCCCTTACCTTTTTCAGTAACTATATGAACGAGAACAGGTCTTGTACATTTTTTAACTCTCTCAAAAATTTCTTCCATCTCTTTTATATTATGTCCATTAATAGGACCTATGTATCTTATCCCCAACTCCTCAAAAAATGAACCGGGAACCATTAGTTTTTTTAATTTATCCTCAATATCATGGGCTAATTCAACCATCTTTTTCCCAACAGCCGGAATCAGTTCAACAACTGATCTTATCATTTCTTTAGTCTTTACATAAAATTGGCCTGATTGTAAATAATCCAGATACTTAGATATTGCTCCAACATTGGGAGATATACTCATCTTATTATCATTTAAAACTATAATAATTCTTCTTTTTAAATGCCCTATTTGATTCAAAGCTTCAAGAGCAACTCCGCCTGTAAGTGAACCATCTCCAACAATAGCCACAACATGATGCTTTTCACCTTTTTGGTCTCTTGCAATTACCATTCCCAGAGCTGCAGAAAGAGCTGTAGAAGCATGTCCTGTGTTTAAAACATCATATTCACTCTCATCTCTATTGGGAAAACCTGAAATCCCTTTGTACTGTCTTATTGTGTGAAAAAGCTCTCTTCTTCCTGTTATTAACTTGTGAGGATAAATTTGATGACCAACATCCCATAAAAGTTTATCTTCCGGAGTGTTAAATGATCTATGCAATGCCAGAGTAAGTTCCACAGAGCCAAGATTTGAAGAAAGATGACCTCCTGTTTTTGAAACTACATTTATAATTTCTTCCCTTATCTCAGATGCTAACTTTTTAAGTTCAGTTTCATTTAATTTTCTTACATCAGAAGGGGAATTAATTTTATTTAGTATTTCATACATTTTCTTCTCTCCATATTATTTTTAAAACCTCTCTGAATGGAAATTTTAAAAGCTTGTAA
>JALXDT010000272.1 GCA_027070475.1 Candidatus Aminicenantota bacterium
GTGCATGATCTGATAATTCCCCGGCGCCTTCGATTTCGATTCTCAATCGCTCGTCTGCTTTTTTCTTATCACAGGATTCAAGTAAATACATTCGTAGCAATCCTCCTAATCCTTCTGCAAATGCATTACCATCAAACTCATCTTTAAAACTTGCAAAAGCTTTTATAACGTCTTCATTTTCAGAATAAAAAGGCATAAACCAATTTGCAGTTTGCATAAAAAATGGAAAATTAACAATACTTCAAGCTATCGGGGTCTCCGAGACAGTGCTAAATAAGTTTTGAAACTATTGTTTAATTAATTATATGAATTGCCTCTTTAAAAGCATTCATAAAAGACTCTCCAATAGTTTCTGAAATAGTGGGATGGGGGAAAACTATTTCTCTTAAATCTTTATATTTAGCCTCTTGTTTTATCATATATGTTAAAGAGGAAATCATTTCTCCCGCAGAGGGAGATAAAAGAGTGGCTCCTATTAATGTATCATCTGAAAAGATTAACTTCATAAATCCAGAGGAAGCTCCTTCTATTAACGCTTTTCCATTAGCTGCAAGGGGGAATTTCCCGATTCTTAAATTAGAATATTTTTTTCTGGCTTCCTCTTCCGTTAAACCCACTGTGGCAATTTCAGGTTCCGTATAGATTACGGCTGGAATTAAATGATCTTCTATAGTAAGCTTTGTGTTTTCAAACATATTTTCTACAGCACTAATACCTTCATGAAGTGCTTTGTGAGCAAGAAGTTTTCCTCCTATGACATCTCCTACTGCATAAATATTCTCTGCTGCCTTAAAGTATTTATCTGTTGTTATAAAACCCCTTCCCTCGGTTTTTACAGACGTGTTTTCCAGTTTTAAAGAACAGGTATTTGCAATTCTTCCTGTGGCTATGAGAACATATTCTGTTTCAATTTTTATTTTCTCATCTCCTTTTCTGGCTGTAACTAAAAGCTTATTGGATTCTTCCCTGATATCTTCTACCGATGTTCTCGTATGTATTTTTAACCCTCTTTTTTTTAGAATTCTTTTTAAATCTCTAACAATTTCTCTATCAATTCCTGGTAAAATTTCATCTAAAATTTCAATTATTTCAACTTTGGCACCAAAACTGTTTAAAATGGAGGCAATCTCAATTCCAATTACCCCGCCTCCGATTATCGTCATTGAAGCAGGAATACTTTCAAATTCAAAAAATTTATCTGAAAAAATTATTCTTTCACTTTTAAAATTTTCAAAAGAACGAGGACATGCAGGTTTAGAGCCCACCGCCACTAAAATATTTTTTCCTGTAAAATCTTTCCCATTGACTGATACGGTTCTATTGTCTTTAAAAAAGGCTTCTCCCTTTTCTACATCAACCTTATTCTTTTTTAATAAGAATTCAACTCCTTTAACTAATTTTTGCACAACACCATTTTTGTATTGGGAGATTTTAGACCAATCAAAAGAGATATTTTCTACTTTAAGGCCGAATTTATCAATCTCTTTTAGCTCTCTATATAAATTTGCAGATTGAAGAAGTGCTTTTGTCGGGATGCATCCTGTATTTAAGCAAACACCTCCAATCCTGTTTTTTTCTATTAATAAGACCTTTTTATTCTTTTGGGCAGCTCTTATTGCTCCTCCATATCCGCCAAGTCCGCCTCCAATTACAATAAGATCATACATTTTTAAACTCCTTTAGTATTTTTTTTAATGTTTCTATAAAAATCTTATTTTGTTCCATTGTTCCTATCGTAATTCTTATAGCTTCTGGTATTTCAAAAGGATCCAATGGCCTTAGTATTATCCCCTCTTTTTCAAGTCTTTTTATCAGTTCCTTAGGATCAACAGAAGGTATAAACATTAAAAAATTTGTTTGTGAGGGAAATACCTTAAAGCCTATATTTGTCAATTCTTTATATAAAAATTCTTTTCCCTTTTTATTTGTTTTAAAAGAAAGTTCTAAAAAATCCTTATCATCAATAGCAGCTTCGGCGGCAATTGCGGCAAGTCTGGATACATTAAAGGGTAGCCTGACTTTCATTAAAATATCAATGAGCTCCTTTTGGGCTATTCCTACGCCAACCCTTAGTCCGGCAAGCCCATAAGCTTTTGATAATGTTCTGATTAAAAACAGGTTCGGGAATTCCTTAATCCACTGGAGGCCACTTTCATAATCTTCAGCATCAGCATACTCTACATATGCTTCATCCAGTATTATGAGAACATCGTTGGGAGTGTTTTTAATAAAATTGTAGACCTGCTTTGCGGGAATATAGCTTCCTGTGGGATTGTTCGGATTGGCTATAAATAAAATACTGATATTTTTCCCGCTATTCAGAAGAGCCTTTTCAAATCCTTTTAAATCATATTCATAATTATCTGTGGTATCCACCCAGATTATATATTCATCTCCAGCAAATTCCTGAACAACTTTTTTATACATTAAAAAGGAATTTTTGGATACAATTGCATATTTACCCTCATCAAGAACAAGACTTGCGGCCATTTTTATTAATTCCACTGAGCCACTACCCAGGATTATCCAGTCGGCAGGGACATTGTAATGTTTTGAGAGTTTATTCTTCAGGGAGAAATAGGTATCATCAGGATAAAAATAGGATTTTGTGATTTCCTTTTTTAATGCTTCTATTGCTTTTGGAGAAGTCCCGAGAGGATTCTCATTGGAGGCAAGTTTAATAATTCTATTAATTCCTAATTCCCTTTTCAAAACCTCTTCGGGTTTACCCGGTATATAAGGCCTGATCTTCTCAACCCTTTTGTTTAATTTTAAAGACATAAAGCCCTCCTTATTTATTAGTATCTCTATTGTATTAAATAAAATACTTGAATTCAAGTTATTGAAAAATGTCGAAAATAAGAGGATTTCTTCTTTTAGTTTACATAACCGAGACTTTTTAGTTTATTGATATCTTTTTTATTTAGTTTTAATTTTGTTTTTTCCTTGGCATATTTTTTACAGGATTTGTAAAACTTAAAAAACTGATTCTCAAGCTTTTTCCCCATTCTCTTATTCCCATCGTATATATTAAATTTTTCTTTTTTATCCCTTCCCATGTCAAATAGCATCCTCTCTCTTCTCATCTTTAAAATAAAATGCCATCTTCTATAAATTACTCCGTCCCATTCAATTTCTTTTTTGACCTTTTTCCATAAATGAAGATAAATATATCTTTTATTTAGTTTATTTTTTTTGTTTTGTAATAGTGGTAATAAACTTTTACCTTCTTCTTTTTTTGAGAGAGGTAGGCCTAAAATATCTCTTATTGTAGGAAGAATATCTAATGTAGATACAGGGGTATATATCTTTTTGCTTTTATTTATTTCCGGATAATGTATTATCAAAGGAACATGGATCTCTTCATAATATAGGGAATGTCCATGGTCCATCCAACCATGATCCCAGAGTCCTTCCCCATGGTCAGAGGTTATTATTAAAAGTGTATTTTTATCCCACCCAAATTCTTTGTAAAGTTCCTTTATATATTTATCCGTATAGTAAATTTCACTATCATATCTTCTCTTAATATCTTCTTCAAAATTATCGCTCTTTTTATAAAGAGGTTCTCTTCCGTGATATGGAGCATGGGGGTCCATAAAATGAATATATAGAAAATATTTTCCACTTTTTATTATTTCCTCTTTCCATTTCAAAAGCTCTTCTGAAACAAATTTTGCTCCTTTGTAGCTATTTGTTTCAAACTTATCAAATCCCTGATCAAAACCCTCATATACACTGATATTCAAATTATCTGCTATCCCAAATGTTTTATATGAATACTTCTTTAAAACTTCAGGCATTGTCTCGATTTCCTGAGGAATTTTGTTTACAGTAATATTGGGATTAATTTTCTTTGCATTTCTGATTGCAAGGAGACCCATTAGTACTCCATGTTGAAATGGATAGAGAGATGTGAATATAGATGCTGTCGCAGGGGCGGTCCAGGAGGAAGCGGCGAAACTGTGCATAAAAACGGCTGATTGTTTGCTCAATTTATTCAGGAAAGGAGCCGTCATCTTTTTATATCCATACATTGGTAATCTATCTGCACGTAAAGCATCAATTACAATAACAACCACATTGT
>JALXDT010000273.1 GCA_027070475.1 Candidatus Aminicenantota bacterium
AAGTGAAGGTGTTTGCTGGTAAAAGTATTGTTTTTGTTTCTAAAGAAAGCTCTTTTCTCATATCTCCTCTCAACAATATAGCTCACCCTGTCAATGCATATAAACTAATACCACCCGATAAATTTAATCTTATATACTATATAATAGCCAAGGAGTATGAAAATAATGGGGAAATAGAACTTGCAAAAGATTACTATGAAAGATCTCTTAATTTTAAAGGTGATTCAAAACCTGTGATAAAGGATTATTGTAAATTCCTGATAAGAGAGAAGAAAGATTATAAAAGGGCAGAAGAGCTTATAGAGATTTTAAAGAAAGATTCTAAAGATATGTTTGATTATTATTATTTAAAAGGAGAACTTCTGTTTTCTCAAAAAAAGTATAAGGAAGCTCTAAATATTTTACTAAAAGCAAACAAAATATATGATAGTGATTATACTCTGATAAATCTTATCGGATATTCCTATTTGCATCTAAACGAAAGAGATAAAGCATTAAAAGCATTTCGCTCTTCAATTTTATTAAACCCCGATCAACCTGCAATAAAGAAAATTATTGGAAAAGATTAAAGGTTAATTAATATTTAAAATTCTTTTAATATAGTTAGAATATGAATTAACAGGTAAATTCTTTGCAAGTTTTTTTAATTGTTCTTTTGTAATAAATCCCATTTTATATGCAGTTTCTTCGATACACCCTATTTTTAGTCCCTGTCTCTTTTCAATTGTTTTAATAAACATTGAAGCTTCAAGTAAATTATCATGGGTCCCTGAGTCAAGCCAGGCAACACCTCTTCCCAAAAGCTTTACTTTTAATTGTTTCTTTTTTAGATATTCTTTGTGTAAATCTGTTATCTCAAGCTCTCCTCTTTTTGAAGGGGTTAGCTTTTTTGCTAACTCTATAACATTATTATCATAAAAATAGATTCCCGGAATAGCATAATTTGATTTAGGCGTTTGAGGTTTTTCTTCTATGCTTAAAATTTCTCCATTTTCGTTTATCTCTATTACACCATAATCCTGTGGATTTGCTACCCAATATCCGAAAATTAAAGCTCCTTTTCTGATTTTTGATGCCTCTAAAAGTGTTTTTGAGAGCTCTTGACCGTAAAATATATTATCTCCCAGTATTAAAGCAACATTATCTTTCCCTATGAACTCTTCTCCTATTAAAAAGGCCTCTGCTATACCTTTGGGTTCTTTCTGAACTTTATATTTTAAGGAAAGACCTAACTCTTTGCCATCTCCGAATAATTCTTTATAAAATTTTAAATTGTGATTATCTGAAATTATCAGTATTTCTCTTATCCCGGCTTCCATTAATGTTGACAGAGGATAGTAAATCATTGGTTTATCATAGACCGGGATTAATTGTTTGCTAATTATTTTTGTTGAAGGAAATAATCTTGTCCCTTTGCCTCCTGCTAAAATTATGCCTTTCATAGGAACTCTTTATCTGCAGATTTTATCGAAAGTTTCTTCTGCTTCTTTAACAAGGTCTTCAATGATCTTTTTTACGGGTTTGATTTCATTGATTAAGCCTACACTCTGTCCTGCCATAAGAGACCCATAATTTATATCTCCCTCTTGAACAGCTTTCCTAAGTGCCCCAACCCAGAAGCTTTCTACTTTATATACAGCATCTCTTCTTGTGATTTCACCTTTTTTTAATTTTTCAAGGAGTTCAAGCTGTAATTTACCAAATTCTTTTATTCCTTTGTTATAAAGAGCTCTTACTGAAACAACAGGAAGGGCTGAATCATATCTTGGTGTTGCTACTGCTTCTCTGGCATTGGCTCTTTTATATCTTTCTTTAAATTTAGGATGAGCGGGACTTTCTTCTGACATTGCGAAAATAGTTCCCATTTGCACCCCGGCAGCTCCCATTAATAAAAGGTGAGCTATCATCTTACCTGTGGCAATTCCCCCAGCAATAAAAATCGGAATTCTCTCTGAAAAATTAAAGAGAACCTGTTGAAGTAGAACAATTGTTGAGACATGGCCTATGTGTCCTCCCGCTTCACTGCCTTCCAGAATAAGGGCATCAGCTCCATACTCAATCATACGTTCTGCTATTGACTCTGTTGAGGCAAAAGTCATGACTTTTGCTCCGCCTTCTTTAGCGATTTTCACCTCCTCTTTTCTTGGAAAGCTTCCTGCGAAAACTATATACTCAACACCCATTTCAACAGCTTTTTTTAAGTGTGTAAGATAATTTGGGGCTATTACTATTAAGTTAACAGCAAAGTTAGCCTTTTCGTCTTTTAAAACTTTGATTTCTTTTTCAAGAAGTTCAACAGGCATATTGCCAGCAGCTAAAACTCCGAATCCTCCAGCATCACTCACAGCTTTGACAAGTTTTGAATCACTGATCCAGGTCATAGCGCCTGAGATTATAGGGACTTCAACATTAAGAAAATCCTTTCCTTTTTTCCAGTATTTTTCATATTTTAAATTCATTGTATATTATAACAAAAAGAAGAATATTTTAAAATTTCATTTCTCCTGTTTCTTAACTTATGTAATTATTCAGCTGATTTTGAAAAAAGGAGATTATTATCTGGTGTAATTATAATTATGAAACAATCTCCTGTGCTGGAGAAAAATGGGAATAACTTTGAACCTTCAGGAAAAGAGTTTAAAAATTCTTGTGGCTTTGTCCAGTTTTGACCTTTATTGTATGAACATATCATCATATTGCCTCTACTTATGAAATAGTGATTTTCCATATTAATATCCAATCTGGCAATAGGACTGTTACCTTCAAAAGAAGGAATTAATTTCTTAATATCTCTCGTGTATCCATATTTTGTTCCCACTTTATAGTGATAATAAAAATCTTCATTCATAACAAATCCTGTATACCACAATTGCAGGACCCCGGTTAAATCATTGTTGTTTAAAAGATATCCATAGCCATGATGCGTAAAAGCTTTTTCATCTGTTTTGTATGTTTTCCCACCATCAAAGGAAACCTGGCTTAACCCTTCCTCTTCTCTTCCATAGAATTCAGTGTATTCAAGGCGAATTGCGCCATTTCTATTCATGAAAGCTCCAGATGGTTTTAAAGGAGATTCAGAATAATAGCCTGAAAAATCAAAGCTATTTTCACTTACCAATTCCCAGCTTTTCCCAAAATTAGATGATTTGTATGTTTTTATAAATAGAGAATCATCAGATTCTCTGACTGAATGGGTAAAGATCAAATTAGAATCACCAACCCACCTTAAGTATTCTTTAAAGGGTTTACCTGAAAGAACAGGCTTTACTCCTATGATTGTCCATTTTCCTCCTTTATCATCGGATTTATATATTTCACCGGAAGCTGATATATTGTAAAGATTGTTATTAAAGATAAAAAGACTACCTGTTGTTTCTTGAGGTGCTTTCCATGAATCACCCATGTCTTCTGAAATCATGAATTTTTTTGTTATTTTGTTTGTTGAATTGTCCTCTTCTGTGAACAATAAAACAATATATTCTTTTCCTCCTGTTAGAAGGTTAACCTCTTTTATGCTTTTGCTTTTATTGCCTTCGTAAATTATTCTGGAAAAGTTACATTTTGGTGTATGACGGATCTGAATTGTTTTGGTATTTGATTCCATGAAGGAAGAATCTATTGTTTTTTTTATATATATTGGAATTTCTTTTTTTGCAACAGTTAAAGATAGTTCTGTTATTGATTTATCAATAGTGCCATGTAATTCATTTTCATTTATTAATTGTGTAGGTATGTTTTTATTGTTAACAAATATCTGGCAGTTATAATCAAAATTTGCTCCTTTTATTGTAATAGAAACAGTTTTGGCCGCCAGTGTCCAATTGGGAGAAATACTTTCAATTATAGGTCTGTTTCCCCCTGTTTTACATTGAGAATATAAAAGAACTAATACAAATAGTGGTAAAAGAATCCACTTTTTCCTATTTTTGTTTAGAGATTTCATTAAATCCTCCTACATAAATATTAATACTTTTTAATTATTAAAACAATATTATTTTTTCAAATCTTTTTTCCATTTTTTAAAGTTTATTTTATTTGAAAGCTTTTATTATTATAATAACAAAACTTGCTTTTTTATTATA
>JALXDT010000274.1 GCA_027070475.1 Candidatus Aminicenantota bacterium
CCAAGTCTTTCATAATTATTTACCCCAAACTTTACCATCACTCTCTTTTTAATTCGAGGCTCTCTCCTCTTTTCCATTCTACTACCCCCAGCTTTAACCTTTTTTTATTAAATCTATTAAATTATATTATATAATATGATTTTTTTTTAATTTGTCAAGCCCTCTTTTTTTTGTTTATTATTTTAGCTGCCTTTTTTATATCTTTAGGCTCTCCACAGATAAATAATCTATCCTTTGAATGAACTATATCTTTACCCCTGGGAGCGATAAAATTATCCTCCTTATCTCTATATATAGCAGTTATTGTAACTCCTTCAGGAAACCCCTTTGTATTCACAATTTCATGAATCTTTTTTCCATCATAGGGAGAATTCTCTGGAAGATTTATTATTTCAATTGCAAGATTTCCAAGACTTATTACCCTTCTAAGTTCCGGCGTCTCAACATTTACAAGGAATTGATCAAGGAGAAGTTGAGTAGCTCTTGCTATATTTGTAACCCCTGCAAGTTTGTAAACCTCTTCATAGGAAGGATCATTCATTCTTACCATTATCTGAGGCACATTAAAATGTTTTGCCAATATTGAAAAAGCAAGGTTTACCGAATCATCAGGAGTTACGCCAATTGCGACATCACACTTATCAATATGGGCATCTTCAAGAGTCTTTATTTTTGTTGCATCACCATTTATGGAAATCGCCCCATACTCTGAATATATCTCCTCACATCTTTGAGAATCAATATCTATAACCACAACATCATGTTTTGCCTGTACAAGGGCTTTAGTTAATCCCTTTCCAATTAAACCTGCGCCTGCAATAATTATATACATTCTTCACTCCTTTATTTTATTTAAAATTAAGATGTTTTCCATGCTTTTATGTTGAAAAGTAAAATTATCGGTAGAATCTCCAATCTTCCTGCTAACATTCCGAAAATATAGGTTATCTTTATAATGTCAGGAAGAGTTGACATCTTTTCAACACTAAAATAAAAAGGTCCTATATTTCCCACAGCAGAAAACATTCCTGAAAAGGATTGCCAAGCATTAAGATCAGAAAAAGCAGCAGTTATCATAGCACCTATGAAAATAATTAACATCCAACCGAAAAAAAGACCTGTTATTCTTAACACTTCACTCTCAGGAAACACACCTTTATTAATAATAACTTTTGAAATAGCCTTTTTAGGAAGTCTTAACCTCTGTATCTGCTTTTTAAATAATTTGTAAAGAACAGTGATTCTTAAAACTTTAATTCCTCCAGCAGTGGAGCCTACGCTACCGCCGATAAGCATTAAAATTAAAATGATCTGTTTCGCCATTGCAGGGAAAAATGTGCTATTTATATCAACTGTTCCAAAACCGGTAGTCGTTGATATTGAGACAACCGTAAAAATCGTATGCCTGAAATCTGATTCTAATTTAGCCAAATTAAAAGAATGGATACTGACATAATGGTTTAATAAAATCAGAAAGGTAGAAACTCCGATGATAAAAAGAAAAACTCTGAATTCAATATCATGAAAAATATCTTTAATATTTCCTCTTAATACTTTATAGTGGAGTAAAAAGTTAACTCCTCCCAAAAACATAAAAAAAGTGATTATATATTCAATCTCCCTGTAATAATGATAACCTGCATTTTTAAAATGTTGGATACTTGCATCATAGGGAGAAAAGCCTCCTGTTGACAGGGTTGTAAGACTATGATTAATCGCATCAAAAAAATTCATACCGAAAATTTTCAATAGAACAATTTCAACGGCTGTGAATAGACCGTATATACTCCACAATATTATCACTGTTTTATAAATACTGGGAGTTGGCCTTGCAGAATCAATCTTATGGGATTCTGCAGAAAATAGTCTAAAATACGCATTATTGGATTTGAATGTTATTGCAAGAAAAAGGGTTAATATACCCAATCCTCCAAACCATTGAATCATACTTCTCCACAAAATAACAGCTTTGGGAAGAGCCTCTATGTTTGTAAAAATAGTTATCCCGGTTGTGGTAAGCCCGCTCACAGCTTCAAAATAACCATCTATAAAGGATTTTCCCCCTGCCATTGAAAAGGGTAAACCTGCGAAAATAGCGAGAAAAATCCAGGAAACCCCGCAGATCAACAAGCTCTCAATAAAATATATATTATTCTCTTTAAACAAAAATATAAATAATATTCCGAAAATTAAACTCAAACTTAAAGGGATAATAAAATAGCTAACTTTTTCATCCATTATAAGGGCATAGAACATAGGAATTAAAAAGAAAATCCCCTCTAAAATCAATAATTTCCCAAGATTATGAAAAACAGTGGAAAATGTTCTATACTTTTTTACCACAACTCCTCACTTTATCTAATCCCATATTCATAATAAAATTCCTGATTTTAATATAAAAATTTAATATTCTTTTAAAGATTTGTCAAATCCTCTTATAATCTTTAAATGGTTTTCTCAGAAACAAGTTCAATTAAAAAGATTAATAGCCAAAGCGGGGATTAACCGCATTATTATAAAAAGAGCCAAAAGATATTTTTATTCCTGCACTTATTGAATAATGATAATTTGTTTCAAGTGATGAAGTTCTCAGCAAAATTTCCTCTGTTGTAAGATCACCTTTGGGGAGATAGAGTTGATTGTGAATTAAAGAGTATGAAGCATAAGTATAAAAGGACACCCCTTTTACAATTCTCCATGAAAAATCACCTGAAAATTCAAGACTGTATTTTTTCAAATCATGTAGATATTGATTAAAATCAATATTAATATTGGCATCTCCCCATTTCTGTTTTATCTCGAATTCTGTTTCAAGAGCTTGATAAAACAGAGTCTCTTTTTCCTTGTCATATATGGTTATTTCATAATAATCAACATCTTCAATCCCGACAGCATATTCTATTCGGAAAATTTTCGTTGTGGCAGCAGAATATGGGAAAATATCATATTCAATAGCAGGAGCAAATTTAACCAATCTTTTCCTGTTAAAATATGTGGAGGACCCTCCATGAAACATTGCACCCAATGAAAAATGCTCGCTTATCCCCCACACATAAATTCCACTCAAATATGTATAATTCCTCTGGCTTTTAATCTTTTCTTCATTAATAGTGTATTCTGAAATACTTTTAATCTTGTTGAATCTTAAATTAATCCTATTTTTATCAGTTACCCTTGAAGCATTGAATGAATAATTTAAAAATTGATGTTTATAATATTTTTCTCCACCCTGTGAAAAACTTAAGCCTATATTAAAGAGCCAATTGTGCCACTTATCTTTAATCTGTTTGGGGCTGTTCTTTTCTTTGAAAATTATATCAATATAATCAGCCATCTTTGTCCTTTTAACATATTGGAGTAACCCCAATTTTAATTTTTTTACAAGTCCTTTTCTAATAATATCATCTGTATCATTTGTTGAAGAGGTGTAATAAAGTAAATCATTGATTCCCTTAAATCTCTTTTGACCGGTAAATTTTATACTGTATTTTCTTCCTCTACTTCCTGTTCTTAAGCTCGTTATGAGAATATAAACATCAGCAGCCTTTGTATCAACAACATAATTTACGAATGCAATATTATCTTTAATATAGTCAATATCACATCTTTCACAATCAATAAAAACCTTCGGAGCATCCTTTTTTATCTTCAAAAAGCCTGTATCATTACTACTTTTTTTCTTTACTATTTCAGCTCCTGAAAGTGTAAAAGAAAAAACAATGAAAAGAACCAATAAAATCTTTTTCATAATTCACCCCATTTACTTTTCTTCTAAATCAGAATTATTATATAAAAAAGATACTAAGATTACAAATTATCCCGCACTATCTTTTTTTAATTAGCGATTTTCTGGTGAAGTTTTCTTCTTACCTTGATTCTTCATTGAGACATTTTTACATTTACCGTGCGAAAGAAAGTGCGGGATTTTCACCCTGCTCCAATTCCCCTTTTCGCACTATCTTTTTTAATTAAAAAAATTATAGCATAGATTTTAGAAAAATAAAAAATAGGAGATTACACCGGTAATTACAAAAGACAGGATAGAGTATTTGTGAAAATCTATCCATATACCCTTAACT
>JALXDT010000275.1 GCA_027070475.1 Candidatus Aminicenantota bacterium
CTCTTCGGGTTTTTGAATTTTAATTTTTTCAATCTTTTTAAAAAGAGTATGATTTGATTGAATCAACCGCTCTATTTCGCCCCACTTTTCTTTCTCTAAAGCAAGTTCCTCTTTTTCTAAATTTTCCTTTATCTTTTTTAATAAATCAAGAATACTATCACCCATATATTTCAAGCCTTTTCTCTTCTTTCTGCTCCATTGAAGAAACACTATTTACAGAAGCTTCTCCTTCTTTAATCCCACTTTTCTTCTTTTTAATCATCTCTTTCCAGGTTGAATGAAGCTCCTTAAAAATATTTTCCACTGTCTCAAGTTTTTTAAGATCATTATTGTAATTAAATTCACTTAACTCTTTTATTGAAAATAAATATAAATTATCCAGATTCTTAGCGACTATACCTCCCTTATCAAAATCCAGAATTGATCTCAAATAGGAAATAATATCTATAACTCTGTTAACTTTTTCAACTTTCCTCTCAACATCTCCTCTTCTAAAGGTGTCTTTTATCTCATTAATAAATCTTAAAGTTCCGCTGTAAATAAAAGCAATAAGTTCATCGCCATCCAAATTTGATATCTCATTTTCAATATAACTTTTTGATTCAAAACTCATACTAAAACCTCCCTTTATCTACTAATTCCTGTGAAATTATTCTGAAGGCTCATTAACAATTGTTGCATTTGAGCCATTGCTCTGTTTGCAGCATCAAACTCTTGAAACAGTCTTTGTCTTTCCTCTTCAAGGTCCTGCCTAAATTCTTCAATTCTCTCATTTAGATTTTTTATATTAGTATCAAGATTATTAAGCTCCTTGGCAATGGGGCCCTCATTTCCTGTTTCAGTGCTTAAGAGATCTTCCAATCTTTCGTTAAAATTTGAAATAACTCCATAAGTTAAACTCACATTCCCAAAGGAACCCGTACTTGTCATTGTCCCAAATATCTTCAAACCTTCCACAGGTCCTTCAGAACCTGTTAAAACTCTTCCTTCTCCTGTCGCTGCATATCCTCCTATTGTTCCAGCAATATCCACTCCGGTATCAGTGAGCTGAGTTGTTCCTATTCCTGTTCCGCCTCCATCCGCAGCAACATTGGATACTATTGAGAAAGTTTCAGATGAGCCATAGTTATCTGTTTGAACAACAAGATAATTCCCATTGCTCGTAGCAGTTATAGGAACATTATTATTATCCATTTCAGTATTAATTTTTTCTATAATATCATCCAGAGTATCATTCTGACTCAAATCCACAGTATAATCATTTCCATCATAGGTTATTGTAAGAGTTTCATCTTGAGAAATCCCTCCGCTTGGAACTTCATAAGAACCTTGGATAGATGCCCTTTCAGGCGCTGTTGTAATTTCCACAGCATATGTTCCGGCTTCCGTACTGCTTGTTCTCGCAATAAAAGACACGTTCGTATTTGATGTTGTTGCTATTTCCTCAAAAACTTTTTTTACTCCTTCATAATCATTTTCTATGGCATCCTCAAATTTTTCTGTGTCAAGATAGATGGTACCATCATTGTTCATCCTTATACCTATATCAACCAGACTCTGATACGTAGCATCAGAATTAATACCTTCCACTTTTGATGAAATCATTTCTAATACTGCAGATTGAACACTTCTTGCTGCACTGTTTCCGGAAAGAGGTCCAGCACTCTTTGTTTCCTCATTGTAAGAAAATTGATTGTTTAAATAGGAAATTACATCATTATATTTTGAGACAAAATCATTTATCTTTGATTCTAAATTGCTAAAATCATTATCAATAGTAAGAGTAACAGTCTTTGTTGCATCAGCCTGCTTTAGATTTAAAGTAACTCCCTCTATTACATCATCTATTGTATTGGATGATCTTGTAATAGCATCTGATTCATCTGTTGTATTTACATTTATTATTGCATCTTGAGCTGAGATCTTTTCAGTCATATTTGTTCCCACACCGGTATCATCAATAGTAAAAGCATAATCAGTCCCTGTTTCCGTCGATGTTATCTGAAGTTTATACTCTGAGCCATCATAAATCACAGTAGCTCTTACATCAAGACCAGAATTGTTTATTGCATCCCTAAGACCTGTTAAACTTCTTGTATCACCAGTGATATCAATATCAACTGTTTGTCCATTCTGAGTAATAGAAAAAGTTGTTCCATCCGTAAGAACTTCAGAGTCAGCAGAAGAGAAACCATCAGAACTATCAGATTCAGCTTTAGCAAGTTGCCTTACAATTATATAATAATCTCCTGTTTGAGCTCCGCTCTGAGTCGTAGCGGTTAAGATATCTTCATCCGAAACCGTAGCACTTCCAGTGGATATCGAATCAAAATTGGATAATGTGGAAACAGCGGATTTCAAGGAGGAGACTTTTGTATTTAATGTCTGAAGAGCAGATTTTTCTGCCTCATATGCTTGTATTTCATCCTGATAATTTCTTATAGGATAACTTTTTGCATATATTATCTTATTTACAATATCATTAACATCAAGCGGACCTGCAGCAAACATTCCACTATAGATACTTGATGTATCCATTTTTCTCCTCCAATACTATTTATATATTACTATACTAAATATTCCTGTTTAAAATCAAACCCTTTGTTTCCAGATCACTTTTCCCATTATAGAGATGGGATTGTAAGTTCTCTTTTCTCTCCATCTTCTCTTCATTCTTTTTGTTCTGCTTGTAAAGCTCCACTATAAACTTATAAAACTCTTTCGGCGGAATCTGTTTTATAACTTTTTTGGTTTTTTTATCAAGGATTTTTATAATATCTCTCTTGGTCTCCTTATCTCTTTCAAACTTAAGTTCCGTATTCTCAAGTGTCTGAATTTGTTCTTTAATCTTCTCATAATTTTCTCTAATACTTTCCTTTATTGACCTTATGTCCATAAGCTCTTCTGCGGGAGGAGCAGTATGTTTTTCAAAATTCTCTCCCTTATTTTTAACTGTGTTCCCTTTTATATGAACACTATCTTCATAGGAACTTGCTTTTTTAACTGGAGGAGCAGAGTGAGGAGGGGATGAATACTCCCCTCCCTCATATATCACACTCTTTATCTCATTTAATTTTACAGCTTCTACTGACATTTTTTCCCCTCTTTAAAAAAGAGAGTTTAAAAGCTATCCTTACCTGAACAATCCAAGGACCATCTGAGCAGAAGCGTTTGCCTGTCCCAAAGATGCCATACCACTTTGCATCAAGATCTGGAATTTTGTTAAGTTAACCATTTCCTGAGCCATATTGGCATCTCTTATTATGGACTCTGCACCTCTTAAATTAATAGCCTGTGTGTTAATAATGGCTATTGAGTTTTGAAGTCTGTTTGACTGTGCTCCCAAAACACCTCTCCATCTTGAAATAGAAGCTATCGCGTTTCTGATTTCTGTTAATGCAGTTTGAGCTCCATTTGCAGTTGTTAATGAATGTGTAAGACCAAGGTTAGTTGATGAAGCTGCTCCACCTATTGACAAGGTTATTGTACTTGCAATATGAGTATCTCCGACATAGATGGTTTTTGTTACAGCTCCTGATGAACTGAACAATCTTTCACCCTTGAAGTTAACTGAACTGAAAACTCTGTCAATTTCTGATTTAATCTGCTGGTATTCAACATCAATTGTCTGTCTTTCTGTGTCTCCCACAGTACCTGATGCAGCTTCTTCAGCAAGAGTAACAGCTCTGTTTAAAAGATCCGTAACCTTTGCCAATGCACCGTCAGCAATCTGGATTATACCAGATGCATCATTGGCGTTTCTGTAAGCCTGATCCAGCGCATAAACATCAGCTTTTAAAAGATTTGCAATAGCAAGACCTGCAGCATCGTCTCCAGCATCAACAATACGATAGCCTGAAGAAATTCTTGCAATGGTCTTATTAAGACCAATGTTTGATGTGTAAAGATTTTGCTGAGCATACATAGATGAAACATTTGTGATAACACTAAAAGATTGTGCTCCCATAAAGCACCTCCTCCTTAAGGTTTTTTTCGGGCATCCTTGCCCTGATTAAATTTTCCATTTATATA
>JALXDT010000276.1 GCA_027070475.1 Candidatus Aminicenantota bacterium
ATATATTTTATTTTCGCCTGTTTTTTACTCTCTTAAAATTCTATCAAATCTTTCTCCACTTGCGGATAAAGTTTGTCTATTTCTTTCTGGATTTCTATTGTCTTTGAGATTGCTGTTGCTATCTTGCAGAACAGGATCGGGTCATCAAGAGATCTTCCCTTTCTGTCTTTTAAGTATTTATTTAATACTTGATACCCTCCGATGTGATAATTCCAGACTTCGGGAGTAATCCCTTCAAAATATTTTTCCTCATTTATTCTTATGATTCCCTCACTTTCATCATATTCTATTTTTTTCACAAAATCATTATCTCCCTTTCCCTGATACCTTGCAATCGGAGGATTAAGATCATCACTTTTAAGAAGATGCAGGTTTACAAGCTTTTCTCCGAAAACGCCCATTTTTTTAAAGAGTTCATAGTCTTTTGTAAAGGGAACTCGCGGAAAATCTATCTTCAAAAATTCGGCATACTTTTCGCGATAGATATTACTGTAGAACACTGCGTAAATGTAGTAAAGAATATCTTCGGGTGAAAGCTTTTTACTATAAACATTTTCCAATGTCTTGAAAATTACAGGAGCTATATTAGGTTCCTTTTCCAAACGCTGCTCACTGAACAGCTCGGTCTTTTTCTTGTCAGGGTAGAGGTAGAGAGGAAAAATGGCTGACTGGGTGGTTCTTTCTCCACATTTTGCTTCCATTAAATTTGTTGTAACAAAAAAATGATTCATTTCTGAAGATTTGTTACTACGTGCAGTTATAAGGGCAATATTCTCTTTAAGCATGTGACGCATAACTTCAGGTCTGCCCCAATCAACCATGGTCGGTGTATAGTAAATCGTTCTAACATCAAATGGTCTGTACAAAATTTTTTGATAATATGAATCCCAATTCGGATCATCCGCCAATTCTCTTCTTGCCTGCGGCAATTTCCATCCCCGTGTATCTTTTAATTATAAGTTTGTGAAATAATTTCATCCGGTATTGATAAGTCCTTAAATTGTAAAATTCTGTTTCTGATTTCATTCTCATTGAAACCAATCACAAATTTATCCCTCGCAGTAACAATACCGGTTACATTCACAGGAAATATTTCATTAATCCTTTTCCAATCCAAATAATATTGAATACCCCCTGTTTTTCTTGGAACAAAAAAATACCAGGGGGAAGCGGGCTTTATTTCTTCATAATTTACTTTTTCAAAATTATTTTTTCTCAACCATCTGTATTTTTCCTCTCTCAATCCGTAAAGGTCTGAATAATAAACCTTTTGTTGCTCAGGATTTTTATTTCTTATAAACAGTGCAATGGCCACCCCCTGGCGAATATCAAACACATTTTCGTCTTTTCCGCCGTCTGGTGCGGTTTCTCTTTTGAGGCTGTTTCCATGCAGGTTGAGGATATAAATTTCATCAAAAGTTTTCATAAGACTCTGCCGCATTCCTCTGAAAGTGGGATTGTCAAGATAACTGTGGTTTGTAATCATACCCACAATACCAAAACCTTTTCTCTGGATTTTCCACTGTGCGAATCTCAGAAATTTCACATAATCATCCTGAAGCCATTTTGTATTTTTCTCTCCTTGAGATGAAAGAGTTTCCCTATCAACCTTATAATAACTCTGTAATCCATCAACATCTTCCTTAACCAAGTTTTCAATCCATTTCCCTTTGTTAGCGGATTCTCCGCTGTAAGGTGGATTTCCTATTATAACCAATATATCTTCATCTTTTTTAACTTTATCAGCTAATTTGTTTTCTTCACTCAAATGTCTCAAGCCGGGGAAAAAAGTTTCTTTAACAGATTCAGCTTCAAGGGAATTTGTAAGATAAAGTTTGAATCTTTCGTTTTCATCCATTCTGTAACCTAATTCTTCCAGAACAAAATTTATTTTTAGATGCCCCACCGTGTAGGGAGCCATCATAAGTTCAAAAGCAAAATAATTTGTTAATATATGCTCTTTTATCCATCTGTTTAATGAACCATTGCCATAATTTTTAATAAACTCACCCGCTGCAATCTTTATAGCTTCAACAGGAAAAGTTGCAGTGCCTGATGCAGGGTCAAGGAGTTTGACATCTTTGCTTGCAAGTCCGTCGGTCATGTTAAAATGGGATTTAAGGATTTGATGAACCGCTCTTACTATGTATTTAACCACAGGATAGGGAGTATAATAAACCCCTCTCTTTTCCTGAAGGGCCTTATCATACTTTTCAAGAAAAGGTTCGTAAAAATGTATAATAGGATCATCAATCTCCTTTTGCTTTGCCAATTTCATGAAAATATCCTTTATATCAGCTGAATTTAATACAGCAGAGATATCATCAATAATAACAGCTATCTCCTCGGGAAGTTTTTCCATTGAGATATAATTAAAGATATCCTTCAAAATTCCTATGGTGGAAGGGATATATTCTGATGCAAGTTTACGGCTAAAGCTTTTTTCAGCTCTCAGCTTTGCGACAAATAAGCCGTAAGTAATGGTTTGAGCAAATAAATCGGCAAACTGTTTTTCATCAAGGGTTTTTATTAAAAATTCTTTAAAAGCATCATAAAAACCTAAAATCTGTTTTTTGGATTCTTCATTCTCTTCCTTTTCCTTAATTTCCACAAGGATAACCTCATCTCTCAGAAACCTTGTTCTCTTTGCAAGTTCATCCGTAAGTTCCTCTATTTTTGTGATTTTAGGAATTGAAAAGGAGAGAAATTCGCCCAAAAAATCAATAAAATCATTTTCATTTTTTAGAGGGGAAGGAGTATTAAGCCTTACGGAATCAAGATTATTTCCTATTAATACGGTTTTTTGAAATTTTCCCTTTTTGTAGAGCCTGAATTCATAAAAATTCGTTAAAACAAGGTTCGGGAAAATGTTTAAATACCTTTTAATCTGTTCGCTGTTTTGAATAATATCAAGATTTTCTCCCGGTTTTTTTGCTTCAATATAACCTGTGACATAAAGCTGACCATCCCAAACACGAAAATCGGGGTTACCCGCTTCTGTCTTTTTAGGAAGTATTGTAATCTCCACTTTTTTATCCAATATATTTCCAATTTCTTTTACCATATTTGAAAGATGTTGATAGTAGCTTTCCTCTCTTGCATCTCCGCGGGCTGTGGTCTCGTGCAAATTTTTAAGATAATCTCTTAAGGTTTTTCTTATTTCTCTTCGTTGTTTATTCTCAATTTTTAAGCTGCCCATGTGTCCTCCGAAATGTTTTGATTTTTATTTTTTTGTTTTATTTTCAGCCTTCATCACCTATATTTCTCCCTTTATTCTTTAAAACATAATATGTGCTTCTGCCCTTTCCCTTTCTCTCAATCAATTTTTTTTCTACCAAAGATTTAAGCACCTCTTTTGTTTTGGTTTCTTTTGCATTTATCAAACCCATTGCCTCTTTTTTAGAGGTTCTTTCATTGTCTATCAAATAGAGTAATATCTTCTTTTCCTCAATAGATAATCGGTCGTAATCGGCCGTAATCGGTCGCAATCGTCCGTAATCGTCCGTTATGTCTGATAAAAGTTTATTTATATAATATATAGTTTCTATCTGATTTATAAAGGGCAATTCGTGAATTGCCCCTACGGAAATATGTGTTAATTGATTTTCATTTGATAGTTTCTCTGTATTTGATTCCATTATGTTAGGCATAGTATTCATCCTCATTCCATCTTGCAGGATTATTTAATATGTATTCAGCAATTTTTAAATATGATTTTTCACTTCTAATTATATGTTCATAATAATTTCTTTGCCAAACATGTGTTCCGGGTGTTTTTCTCAATATATTTATATATTTTGCAGATTGCATTTTGAACCATCCTATCATTTTTGGTAATAACATTTTACGCCTGTATTTAATATAATCCTGATGGAGCAATTCATTTTTTTCGGGTGATCTATGTTGTTCGGGAAATTTATCTTGTAGGGGCAATTCATGAATTGCCCCTACGGTAATATTTATTATACCGTGAATGTGATTTGGCATTATTACATATTCCATCAATTCAATATTATTAAATCTTTCAGGAACTTTCAACCAATATTTTTTTACAATATTTCCAAAACTATTCAATATCATATTATTATTTTTAATTTCACCAAATAAAATCACGTGATTATATGTGCACATTGTAACAAAATATAAACCTGAATCAGAATAATCATAATTTTTTAAACGAATTGATCTTCTATCATGAATTTTTGGATCGTATTTCATTAATTCACCCTCGCCTTTTCATTCATCATTTTCCGTAACAACATATCACACCGATTCAATTCACAGTTTTGATGATTTTTGTTATATTTGGATACTCTGCGTGTTTCGGGTAATCTATTTTGTAAGGGCAATTCGTGAATTGCCCCTACGGTAATATTTATTATACGGTTAATATAATTTGTACATTTAAATTCATAGATTTTTCTTTTTACCTTTCTTTTCCCTTCAATTTGAACTGTTTCCAAAATGGAAACAGTTGAATCGGGATTTAATTCCCCTGACTCAAAAATGTTTTTAATATGTTTTGATATAGCTGCTTTTTGCACATCAAACAAAAATGCAATTTGATTGAGGTTCAGCCACAAACTCTCCGCTTTGAGCTTGACCTCTATCTTTTTATCATCAGTCTGATAGATAATGATTTTATTGTTTGTTAAATCATTACCAGTCTTTATCTCTTTTCCGCCCAACCAAACCTCCGATATATTTTAATTTTATATTATTTGTTCTATGAATGCAATTATTTATAAGAAAGCATATCACAAGAAGTGTAGCAAATAGTGATAGAGACTCTATTTTCTTTAAAGAATCTTATCCCCAATCTCTAATTTATTCTCTCATTATTTAATTATCCACACTGAATATGGGCATTTTTTCAAAAAATAGAGAGAAAAATCTTATTCACGAAATCAAAATCAAACATAACTTTTAAATCTTCAGTTCTGTAGGTCATGCGTTTTATCTATTGACAAATTCCAATCCAAAGTGATATTATAGTCCGAAAAATTAAAATCCTTTAAAGGAGGATAAAATGAAAATATTTATAACATCAACGGGGGATAAGCTTGATTCCAAGGTTGATCCCAAATTCGGAAGATGTGATTATCTTATAATCTATGATACTGAGACCAAAGATTTTGAAGCAAAGGAAAATCCTTATAAAACAGGCCAATCATCGGTAGGAATATCTGTTGCACAAATGGCTATTAACAATGGCTGTCCTGTGGCAATATCGGGAAACTTCGGCCCCAATGCTTTCAGAGTTTTAAGTGAGGGAGAGGTCAAAACTTATAAAGCAAAAGATGGAATGACAATAAAAGAAGCTATAGATGCCTTTTTAAAAGGTGAGCTTGAACCTGTAAAATCTCCTGTATCCCACGAACAGGCAGAAAAAATATATCCCCATCACCACCATCATGATGATTAAAAGGAGATAGAGATGAAGATAGCCATAGCCTCAGGTAAAGGGGGAACTGGAAAAACCACCTTTGCCACACTCTTTGCTTATGCAATTCGTCCATCTGTCTATGTTGATGCAGATGTTGAGGAACCAAACGGGCACATATTTTTAAAGCCGGAGATAAAAGAAGAGAAAGAATTTTCGGAATTAGTTCCCAAAATCATAGATGAAAAATGCACATTCTGCGGAATCTGCGCTGATGAATGTCCCTATAAAGCTCTTGTAATCTTAAAGCCCACGAAAAAGTGGCTTTTCTTTCCGGAACTCTGTCATTCTTGCGGAATATGTGCCTATGTGTGCCCTGTTGAAGGGGCTCTAATTGAAGTTCCAAGAAAAAAGGGAGTTATAAGAAAAGGAAGTGCGGGAGAAGTTAAATTTATGGAAGGTATTTTGAACTTGGGAGAGCCCACTCCTGTCCCCCTTATCTCATCACTTTTAAGGGAAATAGATGATAATGAAGAAAAAGTTATCATAGATGCTCCCCCGGGAACATCCTGTCCTGTAGTTGAAACCTTAAGTTCTTCTGACTTTGTTCTTCTTGTAAGTGAACCTACACCTTTCGGAATTTACGACCTTTCGCTTGCAGTTGAATTAACAAGAGATCTTAAAAAGCCCTTTGCAATTGTAGAAAACAAATACAATCCCGATAATCACTCCCTTGAAGAGTATGCAAAAAAAGAGAATATTGAAATCCTTTACCGATTACCTTTTGAGGAAGAAATTGCAAAATCATATTCAAAGGGAGAACTTCCATTTGAAAGATTTGAAAAGAGCCTCCGAGAGCTTTACGAAGAGATAAAAAGGAGGGTGAAATGAGAGCCAAAGAGATAGTTCTTATAAGCGGTAAGGGAGGAACAGGAAAGACCACTCTGACATCATCCTTTGTCTGGTGGCTTAAGAAAAATAATTATAATTTTGCAATTGCTGATGCTGATGTTGATGCAGCTGACATGCATCTTCTCCTGCAACCTAAAATAGAGAAAAAAGAATATTTTACAGGCAAATCAATAGCTGAGATAAATACTGAAGCCTGTATATCCTGTGATTTATGCAGGCAGTATTGCAGATTTGATGCAATAGATGTTATTGATGGAAATTATGTGGTAAATCCATTCAGATGCGATGGTTGTGGACTATGTAAAATAGTCTGTCCTGTAGATGCAGCCATAGATATGATTCCCCAAACAGTCGGAGAATGGTATGTATCAGAAACAAATGCCGGGAAAATGGTTCATGCAAAGCTTTATCCCGGCGCTGAAAATTCCGGGAATCTTGTTACCATGGTAAAACATCAGGCACACCTTATAACGGATGAAGCGGAAATTCCCTATATCATTGTAGATGGTCCTCCGGGAATAGGTTGTCCCGTAACATCATCATTATCAGGAGCAAGCTATGCGGTAGTTGTGGCAGAGCCAACTTTTTCAGCTATTCATGATATGGAAAGAGCTGTGGATACTGCTTTTCATTTCAGAGTTCCTGTGGGACTTGTTTTAAACAAGGCTTCTTTGAATGATAAAAATGCAGAACAGGTAAAGGAATATGCTGAGAAGAAGGGGATTCCGTTTTTAGGAAGTATTCCTTTTTCAAAATGTATTGTTGATGCACTTGTTAACGGGAGATATGCAATAGAGGGTTGCCCTGAGCTGTATGAATATTTTGAAAATATTTTTAAAAGAATATTAGAGGAAGTAAAATGAGTTTAAAAGAGAAAGTAATAGAAAAATTGAAAACAGTTTATGATCCGGAGCTAAGACAGGATGTCATAACCTTAAAATTGATTAACAATCTTGAAGTTGATGAAGAAAAAGGCTATGTTTCTCTCGTATTCAGACCGACAACATACCTTTGTCCCATCGGTATTCAGTTGGCTCTCATGATTAAACAGGCAATTTTAAAGCTTGAAGGGGTTAAAAAAGTTGACATAGAGGTTGTGGACTTTGTCTATGCAAAACAGGCAATGGAATATTTAAAACAGCTTGATGAAGTTGATAATAAAAAAGAATAAAAGGAGGAGGTAATATGAGCGAAAGAAAGTACATAGCCGCAGGAGTGGGAAAAGATGAGAAAACAATATGGGTGGGTCATTTCGGAATCTCACCCTATTACTTTATATATGATAATGAGGGAAACTTTATTGAAAAAAGAGTGAATCCCTATTCAAAAGGGCAACATCATGATGATCCAAACTTAATAGTTAATTTTTTAAATGATTGCAAAGTTTTCATAGCAAAAAGAATGGGAGAAGAATCAAGAAGAAAGTTAGTGGAAAATTTAAATATTGAAACCTATCTCACTAAAACAAAAGAGGTGGAAAAAGCTATAGAGGAATATCTCAGCCAAAAACACAAAAATTAATGAAAATAAGACTTGATTGTATTCCCTGCATACTAAACCAATTAATCAGAACAACAAGATTCATATATGGAAACAATGAGAAGAGGATTAAGGAACTCATTGATGAATTCGGAGAAAGGCTCAAACTGATTGATATGGAAAAAACACCTCCCCATGCGGGGCAGATTCTTTATGATTTTATTTCCGAAAAGACAGGTATAGAAGATCCCTATAAGAAGATAAAAAAAGAGAGTATAAATCTTGTAAAAAATAAAAAAGCTCTTATTGAAAAAATTTTGGAAGAGTCTTCAGACAGGCTTTTGACTGCTGTGGAGCTTTCGATACTTGGTAATATAATAGATTTCGGAGCAACCGATGGATTTGATTTTGAAAGAGAGATAGAAAACCTTGAAACAAAACATTTTAATCTTCAGGATTTTCCCATATTCAAAGAAAAGGTATTTAAAGCTAAAAACATTTTAATAATAGGAGATAATGCGGGTGAGACTGTTTTCGATACTTTTTTATTAAGGGAGCTTAAAAATTTGGGGAAAAAACTATTCTACGCAGTAAGAGAAAGCCCTATAATAAATGATGCCACATATGAAGATGCTGTGGAATCCGAAATTGACAATTATGCTCAAATAATTAAACCGGGCCATACTCTATCAGGGCTTGATATTGAAAAGGTAAATAAAAAATTTAAAACTCTCTTTTATTCTTCTGATATTATAATAAGCAAGGGACAGGGTAATTTTGAGACTCTCTCGGATTGTAAAAGAGACATTTTCTTTTTATTCAGGGTAAAATGCAATGTGGTGTCAGAGCTTTTGAAAAAGCCTGTAGGTGAAGCTATTTTGTATTATCATAATCCTCATAAAGAAAACATTTAACCTTTCCACGCCCTTTTATAATATATAAATGAGGTTTCTCCTCTTTGCATATTTTTAATCTCTTTTTACACCTATCATAAAAAACACAGCCTTGGATATTATCTTTCGAAAGCGGTAAAAAGCCATCTATAAAATGAATTTTACCTCTCTTTTTCCATAGAGCTGGATCAGATAAGATTAAATCTTCTGTGTAGGGATGTAGAGGATAATTCAGGATATTTCCGTTTTCCTCAATAATCTCGCCCGCATAAAGCACATAAACATTGGAAAATTTTAAATACTCAAGCAATTTGAGATTATGTGTGATAATGATAATAGATAAGCCTTTTTTTTCAACAAGAGTTTCAAGAATTTTCAAAAGTTCAATTTGAAGTTCAAAATCAAGCCCTGTTGTAATTTCATCCGCTATCAAAACCTCACTCTCAATCATTAAAGCTCTTGCTATGGAAACTCTCTGAAGCATTCCTCCAGATAATTCAAAAGGATATAATTTCAAAACCTTTTCAGGTTTTTCAAAGCCCAAATCATCAAGGATTTTTAAAAGCTTCTTTTTCTCATAATCAATTCTCTTTGCCTTCAAATACTCTTTTATTTGAAACTCAATCTTAAATGTCGGATCAAAAGCAACAAATGGGTCCTGATTCAGATAGTAAACTACCCTTCCTCTGAAATCTATTATCTCACTATTTTTCAAAGAAAAAACAGAGTTACCTTTATACCTAATATCTCCGGATTTTATGTAAAAACCTTCAGGTAAAAACCTCAAAATTGATTTTGCAAGTAAGCTTTTACCGGAACCTGACTCTCCTATTATTCCTACTATCTCTTGCTTACCTAATTGAAAATCAACTTGCTCTAAAAAAACAGAATTTCCCTTTGCTATAGTTAAATTCTCTATAAAAAGAATTTTATCAAATATCTTTATTTACCTATATTTTAAATGAAGAAAGTCCTGCAAAAACAGAGCCGAAACCTAAGTCCTCCTCTATTCTTAGCAACTGATTATATTTTGCGATTCTTTCGGACCTGCTTAAAGAACCTGTCTTAATCATTCCTGTTCCCATTGCTACAGTAAAATCAGCAATAAAGGTATCCTCTGTTTCTCCTGATCTGTGAGAAACCACAGCTGTATAACCTTTCTTTCTCGCATATTCGACAACATCAATTGTCTCTGTGACTGTTCCTATCTGATTCAATTTTATCAGAATGGAGTTTGCCACACCTTCCTCTACACCTCTTTTCAGCCTGTTTATATTTGTTACAAAAATATCATCTCCCACAAGCTGGATCTTATCACCAAAGGCCTCTGTCATTATTTTCCAGCCTTCCCAATCATCTTCAGCATGGCCATCCTCAATACTTATAATGGGATATTTATTAATCAATCCTTCATAGTATTTGACAAGTTGCTCGGCCGTCATCACCTCTTTTGTTGACCATTTGAAAACATATTTACCATCTTCAAAAAATTCAGAGGATGCAGGATCAAGAGCAATGAAAGCATCCTTTCCGGCTTTATATCCGGCTTTTTCAATAGCCTCCACAATCAATTCCAGAGCCTCTTCATTTGATTTCAAATTGGGAGCAAAACCGCCTTCATCTCCTACCGCAGTGCTGTAACCTTTTTTCTTTAAAATACCCTTTAAAGTGTGAAAAACCTCTGCCCCCATTCTTAAGGAATCAGCAAAGGTCTCAGCTCCCGCAGGCACAAGCATGAATTCCTGTATATCTACGCTGTTGTCAGCATGCGCTCCGCCATTGATTATATTCATCATAGGAGTTGGTAAAAGATGAGCATTAACTCCACCTAAATATCTATAAAGAGGCATCCCCAAAAAGTTTGCGGCAGCCTTTGCAACAGCCATTGAAACACCAAGGATTGCATTGGCTCCTAATTTTTCCTTATTCTCAGTTCCATCTATTTCAAGCATAAGAAAATCTATCTCTCTCTGGTCAAAGGCAGATTCACCGATCAACTCTTCTGCAATTATATCATTAACATTCTCAACTGCCTTTAAAACACCCTTTCCATTGTATCTTGTTTTATCTCCATCTCTTAATTCAAGAGCTTCATGTACTCCGGTTGAAGCTCCTGATGGGACAGCAGCCCTTCCTATGGTTCCATCCTCCAAAACAACCTCCACCTCCACTGTTGGATTTCCTCGAGAGTCTAAAATTTCCCGTGCATAAATATCAACTATTTCCATAATTTCCTCCTAAAATATAAATAAATATATTATGCTTCTTCAGCTTTTTCCGCTTCTTCTTTTGTCTTTATTATTTTTTCTTTTAACTGATTTATTCTTTCCTCAAGTTTTGATAATTCTTTCTTAGCATCTTCCACTTTATCGCCAACAAAACCCTTGGCCTCTTCAAATCTTTCACCAACATATTCTCTTGCTTCTCTACCTGTGACTGGGGCAAAGAGCAATGCCAAACCTGCACCTATCAAAGCACCTGTTAAAAATGAAAAAGTAATTTCAAAAAGTCCGCTTCCGTTTTTTTCTGCCATATTACACCTCCTTAGATTTATGTTTTTTCCTTTTTGCTATAAAATCCCACCCAAATTTAAGAGCAGGAATAAAACTAATCACTCCCAGAGAGGGAGCTAATATTTTTTTATTAACAGTATTAAGAGTTTTTGAAGCACTGTTAAGGGTTTTTAAAAGACCTATTATCACCTCATCAACCTCATCCAACTCCTTGTTAAGTTTATCAATGGTTTTATCTATTTTTTCAAGAGTATCCCGCGCATCTTTCACAGTTTCTTCCAATTCTTTGGAAGTTCTTGTCAATGAGTAGATTAAAGGAAGAAGAGATGCAATCAATACAACAAACCCTATCCCTACAACAAGAATCATTATTTCAGTTATTCCAATTTTCATAGCAATAAAATATTAATCCTTTTTCACTCTATTGTCAAGATGATGGGAGGCGTTAAAAACAATCTTGACGAAAAGGATATGTCTGATCAGAAAAAATCACTGAAAAGAATGAGTAAAAGATGAGAAGACTTGATAAGATAAATATTACTAACTACTCTTTTCCAGAACAGAAAAGATTTCAAAGTGATCTGTCTGTGGAAAATTATCAAGAATGGTTAACTTTTTTAAGGAATAATTTTCACCGCTAAAATAAAAGATATCCCTCGAAAATGTTGCCGAATCACAGGAAAAATAAACAATCTTTTTCGGATTGGCAGATACAATCTTTTTTACAAGCTTTCCTGTTATTCCACCTCTCGGAGGATCAACTACAAAAAAATCCGATTCTTTTATCTTTTTCTTTGCTATATCGCCTCTTATTATCTCAATATTCTTTAAATTGTTTAATTTAATATTTTTTTTCTGCGCTTTTATATTTTCTTCTTCCGATTCATAGGAGTAAATTTTCTCAAAATATTTTGAAATATAAATAGAAAAGAAACCTACTCCGCTGAAAAGATCAGAGCCTGTATTATATTTCCCCTTTATAGCCTCCTCTTTTAAAAGTTCTAACATTGTCTCAAGATTAAAAATATTTGACTGAATAAAATTAAGGGGAGAAAATAAATATGAAATCTCAGAAAAACTGAACTTCACTTCCCTATTTTCCGTCAAATTAAAAATATCTCTGTTTCTCCTGATAGCTGCACTTATATCTCTGCCATTGGATAAGATAAAAAGCTCAGCTTTTTTTGTTTCTTTTACTTTGGGATGATCCTTGAACTTCAAGATAGCCATATTAATATTATTCTCTGCTAAAGGGCATTTTTCTATCTCAATAAAATCATTTGAGTTTCTTTTAAAAAAGCCCAACTTCCCATCTCTTATCTTCAAAACTAATTTTGTTCTGTAATTTCTATCCTTTCTGGAGGGAATTATCTCTATTTTAGGAAAAGTTTTAAGTTTTGCAATCTTTTTTAAATTGCCTTCAAGAATCTTTTTCTTTATATTCAGTTGATGCTCATACTGAATATGTTGAAAATTACAACCTCCGCACTTACCGAAATAGGTGCAAAAAGGTTCTGCTCTCTTCGATGAAACTTCTATAATTTTTTTTAACTCTCCAAAGTATACAGAATGTTTTTTCCCAGTAATTTCAAACTCTATAAGCTCTCCATCAACAACATAGGGAATAAATACGGGTTTTCCTTCAAAGAACAAGATACCATTGCCCCCCTTCCCTATACCTTCTATCCTGCCTTCCATAAATTATCTAATCATATTATTTTTTTCTCTTTTAAATATCCCAGAACCTTTTCAACCTCTTCCTCTATAGAAAGGTTGTCTGAATCAAGAATAATTTCAGGATTTAAAGGCTCTTCATAGGGAGCTGAAATCCCTGTAAACTCCTTA
>JALXDT010000277.1 GCA_027070475.1 Candidatus Aminicenantota bacterium
GTATTAAATAATACAAATTTTATTTGAAGAAGATAATTTTGTCAACAAAAGATAAGGTTAAATTTTATATCTTATACCAGCTTTTTATGGTTTTATAAATCCCCTCTGAATCAAGTTTAAAATATCTTAAAAGATCGTTTGCCTTTCCTGAAAATCCAAAAATATTATCAACTCCTATTTTCTTTATTATTACAGGAATTTCCTCTGACAAAAATTCAGATATTGCCGCACCTAATCCCCCTATTTTTTGATGTTCTTCCGCTACAATGATTTTCCCAAACTTTTTTGCATATTTGTAAATCAGCTCTTTATCAAGAGGTTTCACAGAAGAACTGTTAACTACAGCAAGAGAAAAACCCTCTTTTTCAAGTTCCTTGGCTGCTAAAAGTGATTCATATACTTCTCTTCCTATTGCAAAAATAACTCCATCACTACCATCTTTTAACACATCATACTTGCCTACCTCAAATCTATAATCACTATCTTTATATAGAACAGGGAACTTTTCCCTTGAAAGTCTCACATAAAAGGGACCTTCTTCTTCGTACACTTTTTTAATCACCTGCTCTGTCTCTATTGAATCTGCAGGCACAATTACTTTCATATTCGGTAAAATTCTCATAAGAGCAATATCTTCATTACTCTGGTGTGTGGCTCCGTCCTCTCCCACAGTAATTCCCCCATGCGTTGCTACAATCTTTACATTTACCTCATTGTAGCAAATACTCTGCCTAACCTGGTCCCATGCTCTTCCAGAAGCAAAAACTGCAAAGGAAGATGCAAAAACAATCTTACCACTTAATGCAAGCCCCGAAGCCACTCCCATCATATTTTGCTCTGAAATACCAATATTAAAAAATCTATCAGGAAACTTTTCACCGAATTTTGCTGTTTTTGTAGATGTAGAAAGGTCTGCATCAAGAACAACAACTCTTTCATCCTTTTCACCCAGGCTAATTAAAGCCCGAGCATACGCTTCCCGTAAACTTTCTTTTTCCATTTTCTCCTCTTTGATCAATGGGATTATTTTTTTCTAAAAATCCAGTCGTTTTCAAGGATATAGTCGAGAGGATTAACCGGTTTATTGTGTACTCTTACTTCATAGTGAAGGTGAGGAGCTGTGGATTTCCCTGTACTTCCCACCAAGCCTATAACATCTCCTCTCTTAACTTTCTGCCCTACCTTTACCAATCTTTTTTTAAGGTGGGCATATATTGTTTTATATCCATAATTATGTAAAATTATCACATAATTACCATAATCTTTTTTTGAATTAGATTCAATTACTATTCCATCTGCCGTTGCCACAACAGGGTTTCCTAATTGTGTAGCAATATCCAATCCCTGATGAAATTCTCGAAGTCCCGTAAAAGGATCAATCCTCCAGCTAAATCCAGAAGTTAAAATTCCTTTGGTAGGCCAGATTGAAGGGGTTGAAGCTAATATTTTTTGTTGTTCCTTAAAATATTTATATAAAAAGTCCAGATTCTCTTCAATTTTTGAAGCTTTATTCTTTATCTTTGTAATCTCTTTGGTAGTTTTAGAAAGAGCTTCCTTTTTCATGTCAATTATCGAACCATTTTTAATAGTAGAATTAGGGCTTATCTGGTTTGAAGATGGAGTCGCAATATCCCCCTGCCCAACTTCTGTCAGTGCAAGAGGAGATTCCAAGCCTGCTATTATATTAAGTTTTCTTTTATACTCTTCAAATTTTGAAAGTTTCTGGTTTAATTCCTTCATCGTATCTTCAAGCATTACTATTTTTTGTGCCTGAGCTTTATTTTCTTCTTTCAATTTTTTAACCATCAACGCGGTAGACTTCACATTTAAATAATCTATTATTATAAATGCAAAAATAAGAAAAAAGAGAGCCACTCCCCCAACTATTATTTTAAGGGTTTTTTTTGAAAATGCAATAGTTTTATATTGACCGGTTACTCCCTTTGGCATTATTATGATCGTAAAGGATGAATCATCTTTTTCTTTTTTCATCTCTCTCTCCTTTTACTCTTCTTTCTCTTTAGTTTCTAAATATAAAACATAAACAAGAAAAAGTCAATAGCCAATGGTTTTAAAGTTTTTGTTGACAATACATTTCATAAAAATTATATTATAACTATGAAAGTAGAATGGAAAACTCTTAATATCTATCTTAAAGCAAAAAACGGAAGCTCAGATATAACTAATGAAGTAGAATCCTTTATAAACAAAAGTGAGATAAAAAACGGGATAGCTGTAATTAGTATAAGGGGCTCCACGGGAGCTATCACAACAATTGAATATGAGCCAAACCTTTTAAGAGATTATAATGAATTGATGGAAAGGATAGCTCCATCAGATAAACCCTATCATCACACAAAAACATGGGGAGATTTTAATGGTTTTTCTCACCTGAGATCTTCTCTCCAAAAAACAAGTTTAGTTATTCCTTTTGTAGAAAAAAAACTTTTCCTTGGAACATGGCAACAAATTATCGCTATTAATTTTGATGAGAGAGATAGAAACAGAGAAATTCTAATACAATTGATGGGAGAGTAAAAACTTAAATGTCTATTGAATTTGGAATAGATAAAGCAAGAGATGGAAATGAAATTTTAGTTTTTAAGAGGAATGGAGAATTATTTTATCTTCAATCAAAATATAATCCCATTGCAGAAGCAAAAAAACAAGCAGAAAAAATAGATTTTTCTCAAAAGCATATTGTTGTAATTGGCGGAGGAAACCCCTACTATGTTAAAGAAATTTTTGCCAAAATAAAAAGAGGAAGCAGAGTCTTCTATATTGAACCTCATGGAGAAATGATGAATTTTGTCGTGAAAAATGCAAAGCTCGATTCCTATATATCTAAATTTGAGAGTTTTATTGCAATTATTCCTCAACTCCCTGACTTTGAAGAAAAGATTCTGTCAAATTTAAACTTAGTGGAGCTCGATAAAATCGATTATGCAATCCATCCCATTGCAGATAAATATTTTAAAAAAGAAATTGACTATATAGTGGAAACAATAAATAAAATTGCACTTCAACTTGTCTACGATTTTGTTACAAGAGCAAAAGACGGAAGAAGGGTTCAGAAGAACATATTAGGAAATCTTGATATATTAATAAATTCTGTTCCCATAGTTAAATTAAAAAATATTTTTTCAAACGTGCCTGCTGTCCTTGTTTCAGCCGGACCATCGCTTGATAAAAATATCGTTTATTTAAAGGACTTTGAGAAAAGGGGAGTCATTATTTCAACTGATACTGCTTTAAAACCTCTTCTCTCAGCGGGTATTGAACCTCACTTCGTTGTTTCAGGAGATCCTTCATACTTTAATTATCTTCATTTAAAAGATACAACTACAAAAAAGAGTTTTTTTGTTTCAGAACCTTCCATTGATAGAAGAGCCTTTCAATGGTTTGAGGGACGAACCTTTGTAACCATCTTTGATAAACCTCTTCTTGAACAAATCGAGAAATATATAGGAGAAATAGGATACCTAAAAACATGGGGAAGTGTAGCATCACTTGCTATAGAACTTGCAAAGTTTTTAGGTTGTAATCCTGTTTACTTTATAGGACAGGATTTGTCTTTCCCTTATATGCTCAAGTATACAAGAAAAACAGTTTATGATAGTAGGTGGGTTTTTTTCAAAAACAATGAAAATTATTTAAGAACGATTGAAAATTCTATTATAAATGCCTCAGATAGAAAAGACTCGGAAGATATTTATGGAAGAAAGGTCTACACAAGTTTTAAAATGGAAAGTTATAAAGAATACATCCTTTCACTGATTGAAGAAGAGCCTCAAAGATTTGTAAATCTTTCAGAGGGGGGGATTTTTAAAATTAGAACAGACATTGCATGGAAAAGATTTTTAACTCACAATAAGCTTAAGAATAATCCATTTCTAACAATTGAAAGGATTATTAAAAACAGTAAAAACCTCTTAAGAAAAGAAAAGCTAACTGATTATTT
>JALXDT010000278.1 GCA_027070475.1 Candidatus Aminicenantota bacterium
AATTATTTTTTTGAAATAGAAAAATACTTTGAAAATACTTTATAACTTTATTCTAAACATGCTGCATTCAAGATAATTTTTAAACTAACTTATAAAATTATTTTTTGACTATTTTATAAAATCTCTTTTTACCAACTTTTAGGATTAGCTCTCTATCAACTATTATATCCTTGCCGGGATCTACAATTTTCTCTCCATTAATTGAAACTGAGCCTGACTTTATCAATCTCTTTAACTCTGAGCCTGACATTTCTTTAACAGAAGATTTTAACAATTCCAATAATCTCATTTCTTTATTCTCAACAAAAATCGTTGGAGTATCCTCAGGAATCTCATTTTTTTTGCTAAAAACCCTTTCAAACTCTTCAGCTGCTTTTTCAGCCTCTTCTTTTCCCCAGAAATCTCTAACAATCTCTTTGCCCAACTGAACTTTCAAATCTTTAGGATTTATTTTCCCTTTTTCTGCTTTTATTTTCCAGTCATTAATCTCTCTTTCTGAATGATCTGTTAATAATAAATAGTATCGATACATTAGTTCATCTGTAATCGACATTATCTTTCCAAACATTTCAGAAGGGGGATCATAAACACCAATATAGTTACCCAATGATTTGCTCATCTTATTAATCCCATCAAGTCCCTCAAGAATCGGCATTGTTAAGATGGCCTGAGGTTCCTGTCCGTACTCTCTCTGAATCTCCCTTCCTACCAAAAGATTAAATTTTTGATCAGTTCCTCCCAATTCAACATCAGCTTTAAGAGCAACTGAATCATAAGCCTGACACAATGGATATAAGAGCTCATGTAAGGATATTGAAATTCCATTTTTATATCTATTGGAAAAATCATCTCTCTCAAGAATTCTTGCAACTGTGTATTTAGAGGTTAAATATATTGTATCTTCAAGCGTTAATTTACCCAGCCACCTTGAATTAAAATCCACAACTGTTTTTTCAGGATCAAGAATTTTAAATACCTGTTTTTTATAGGTCTCAGTATTTTTTAAAATCTCCTCTTTCGTGAGAGGTTTTCTTGTCTTATTTCTTCCTGTTGGGTCCCCAATCAATGCTGTAAAATCACCAATTAGAAAAACAACCCTATGACCAAGGTCTTGAAAATGTTTCATTTTTCTCAAAAGGACAGTATGACCTAAATGAATATCGGGTGCCGTTGGATCAAAACCCGCTTTAATTGTTAAAGGCATTTTTTCTTTGTAAGATCTTTCCAATTTTTTAAACAATTCCTCTTCAGGGATTATTTCTTCGGCTCCTTTCTTAATAAGCTCAAACTGCTCTTCAGGCTTTTTGAAATTCATTTATCGTATCCTCCAATGTTTTCATATTATATATGTTAAAAACTTTTATATCTTTATTGAGTTTTCTTGCAATTTTTCTTGCCATGTTTGTTAATACCCTACCCTCTCCCAATTCTACAAATGTATCTATTTCAAGCTCCTTCATCATTCTTTCCATAGTCGGATACCACATAACCCCGGAAGCTACTTGCTTTTTTAAACCCTCTTTAGCTGATTCAGGATCATTTACAATCTCCGCATCTATGTTTCTAACAATTGGAAAAGATGGTGCTCTGAATTCAATATCATCAAGAACTTCTGATAATCTTTCCTGAGCTTTGACCATCATAGATGAGTGAAATGGAGCTGAAACTTTCAAAATAACATGTCTTTTTGGTTGCAAAATTTCTATCGTTCTATTTATAGCTGTTATTTCCCCTGATATAACAATCTGCTCATGGGTATTCCAATTTGCTATCTCAACCTTTCCATCTACTTTATCTATTACCTCCTTTATTTTTTCAATGTCCTCTCCTATTATCGCTGCCATTGTTCCCCTTCCCTCAGGAACAGCCTCTTGCATGAACTTACCTCGGAGATTCACTATCTTAACAGCATCTTCAAATTCAAGTGTCCCCGCAGAGGTATAAGCTGAAAACTCACCTAAACTATGTCCTGCCCCATAGTCTGGAATAATTCCCTCAAATAGTTTAAAAGCAATAAAACTCACAGTTAGAAGAGCAGGTTGAGTATTTTCTGTTTTTGTAAGCTCCTCTTCAGGACCTTCAAAACAAATTTTTCTTAGATTCACCTTTATTGTATCTTCAGCTCTTTCAAAAAGCTCTCTTGCAATTAAACTATTCTCATAAAAATCTTTTCCCATACCTACTTTTTGAGAACCCTGTCCGGGAAACAAAAAAGCTATTTTCATTTTTTATTCTCCTATAATTTTTATGATAAGTCTTTTTTTTCTTCTACCGTCAAATTCAAGGTAAAAAACCCTTTGCCATGGACCTAAATCAAGTTCTCCGGCTGTTATCGGTAGAATTACCTCGTGATGAACAAGAATTGATTTCAAATGTGCATCTCCATTATCTTCCCCTGTTAAATGATGTTTATACGCAGGCCCGTAAGGTGCTAACTTTTCAAGCCACTCGAAAATATCTTCGTGGAGTCCTGATTCATTATCATTAACAATAACCCCTGCAGTAATATGCATAGCTGAAACAAGAGCAAAACCTTCTTTTACCCCACTTTCTTCAACAGCCTTTTGAACATCAGAAGTAATATGGATTATATCTTTTCTTTTTTCTGTATTAAAAAATAGATACTTTGTATAGCTTTTCATTTTATCCTCCTATTTTAAATGGTAAATTTTATATATAAGGTTTATGTTTGTCAATACAAAATTAAGAGCCAAACCTTGGATTAACTATATTGCTATAAATAGAGCCAAAGGTAAAGTTAAAACCAATGGTTAGTCTATAATAAAAATCCGATTCTATTTCTTTCAGTCTTAAAAGAATATCTTCCAGAGAAGCATCTCCCTTCGGAAGGTTTATCTGGTCATGAATCCTGCTGTAGTTTCCTGCCAATTCTATTGAAAGCCCCTGTAAAACCCTAAAGCTCAAGTTTGCGCTTATTCCTAAATGATGTTTAGAAAAATCATTTAAAAAATTTGAGGAAAAAACTCTCAACTCAGTAGTCCCCCATGTTTCCTTTGTTTCAAGATTTAAAGTAACAACCTGCTTCCATATGGTTTCTTCTATTTTTCCATAAATTGTTTCTTCATAGTATTTATTAATTCGAGGCCCAATTCTATAAAGAATTCTCAACTGCCTCCTTGTTGCTTCACTGTATGGGAAAAAATTATATTCAATCGCAGGCTGAGGAGAAATATTATAAACATAGTTTTTATATGATGAATTTTCATAAGAAAACCATGCTCCGACAGACCAATGTTCATTAACACTTCTTACATAAATACTCTGAACATTTTTATTTGTAACAGAATTATTGATTTTATCATCCTCAATAAAATAATAGTTATACCTATTATTTAAAGAAATTCCTAATCTGAATTTTGACTCTTCTGTCACTCTATTAATTGAAAAGTTTGACCTTAAAGAGGTTGTTCCTCTTAGAGCTTCACCATATGTGTTAAACCTTAATCCAATGTTAAAAACCCAATAGTTCCACTTATCTTTAGGTTTTGGCAATTTCTTTATATTTTCCCCATTCAATTTAACATCTAAAATCTTTAAAACCGGTGTCTTGGAAACATAAAATATTAATCCTACTTTCATATTTCTAACCATTTCCTTTCTAATATCCTCTTTTGTACTGTCCTTTTGAGTAAAAAACTTAACTCTATTATTTTTTCCTTTAAATCTTCTTTCTCCTATTAAATCTATTGTATATTCTTTCCCTCCATTTCCAGTAGATACTCTTGTAATCAAAAGATGCACATCGGCAGAGCTTCTATCCCTGACGAAATTAACAAAATTTATTTCTGTTTTAATGTATTCTTTGTCACAAAAAGGGCAATCCAGAAAAACATTTATTGTTTTATCCATAATTTCCTTTAATTCTTCATTGGAAAATTTCGCATTTAAAAAAGAAAACCCTAAAACAATGAATATGATAA
>JALXDT010000279.1 GCA_027070475.1 Candidatus Aminicenantota bacterium
ATATAATTCTTTTTATAGTAAATGGAGAAAAATTTTCTTAAAACTTCGGTAATATCATAATAAAACTCTTTAAATTCACCCTTTTCCGCATAATTTGAATCTTTTATTCTTTTAAGCTCATTTTCAAAAAATTCAATGGGATCTATCTCCTTTTCCCATATTTTCGGCTCCTCCTCTTTCTTTTCTCTCTTTTTGAGTTTTTTTATAAGAAAATAGATAAACCCTATTAACAGTATTGCAAAAATTATGGTCAAAATCAGAGGAAGAGGAGACCAGTTTGTATTAAGACCTTTTTGAGGAGGAATTATATCCTCCGGTTTATTGTCTCTGGCTATCTCTTTTATTTTTATATCCCTTCCCTTTACATTGAGAGTATAATCCTTTCCTTTTTCATCCTTAATGTTCACTGTTATATCTGGAAGCTTTTTAATATCAAGGGCAAAAAGCTGATATTCCCTTGAAATTATCAGTTCTTTTCCTTTTTTAATATCTTTTTTTATTATATCAATTCCATCTGTATTGCTATCTTCCACGGATTTAAGTTTTTCTCCTTTTTTTAACTGAATTTTTACTTCAACTTTAACTATATCGCCAACAGTAAAATATTTTTTTGTGTTTATAATTTTATTGCTTAAAACTTCGGCTGAAAAAATCGGAGTGATTAAAAAAAGTATGAGATATAGAATTATACTCTTTTTCATCTTAATTTTCTTCTCTCCCTTAATTTAAAAAATTTCAGAAGTTTGGGGAAATAATCTTCACCGGTTGAAATCTCCAAAAGATCAGCTTTTGAAAAAAGAAAACTCTCCTTTAAATATTTATCAAAAATCTTTCTCTTTTCTCTTATCTCTTCAGCAGCCCTTTTCCCCACATAAACAATGTCACCTGTTTCCAAATCCTGAAATGGCATTATTCCTACGGTATCCGATAATCTCTCAAACTCATCAATGATTTTTATTCCGACAACATCATGCTTTTTTGAAAGTATTTTCAAAGCCTTTTCAAATTTATCCTCTTCATCAAAAAGAAAATCGGATATTATGAAAATTATTGTTTTTCTCTTTAAGAATGAATTTATTTCCTCAAGAGTTTTTGAAAAATTAGTTCCTTTTTTCCGGGCTCTGTAGGAAAGAATCTGTCTTACAATATTTAAGGAATGTTTTTTCCCTTTGTTTAAAGGGATATATTTTTCAACTCCGTCCGAAAACAGAATAAGGCCAGTTTTATCATTGTTCTTTAAGGCGGAGAAGGTTAAGATTCCCGCAATTTCACCCCCAAGCTCTCTCTTCCCCTCCAAACCTGAAAAGAAGGTGGAATAAGAGGCATCAAAAACAATCAAAACATTAAGTTCCCTTGTTTCCTGAAAAACCTTAATATAAGGATAATTCTGTCTTGCAGTAACCTTCCAGTCAATTAGTCTACTATCATCTCCGTATTGATAGGGTCTTACTTCGGAAAACTCTATACCCTGCCCCTTAAAAACCGAATGATATTCCCCTCCGAAAACCTCATTGACAAGCTTGACGGTTTTTATCTCAATCTTTTTAACTTTTGCAATTATATCTTCAACTCTATCCATTTTTACACAAGAATTTCCCTCTGATCTCCAACCCTTTTTGTTATTTCAAGATAATCAAGTAGTTCTAAGATCGGTACACTGTACTTTCTGCTTAAACCCGTTATCTCTCTGAAATCCTTAATTTTAAACTTTGGCTTGTGAACTTTCATCTTCCTCAATTCCCTTATCAAATACTGTAAATATTCTTCATTGAGGAAAAAGCCTCCCTTAACAGGCAGAATCTTTTTCTTTTCTATAAGAATATCAAGATATTTTTTCAAAAGAATTTTATCTATTCCAAGCTCTCTTGAAAGTGTCTCCTCATCCATAGGATTAAATTTTTCCTTTGAGTAAATATCTTCCAATTTTCTTAAGATTTCTTCCTCCTCCTCCGTAAGAATATCCCCTCTTCTTGTAAAACATCTGTCAGAATAAAATTCAATCTTCCCTTCATTTTCAAGCTTTTTAAGAATAAAATTAAATAGCCTTATGTTCTTTATTTGTGTTCTCTTTCTGAGCTCGGATTTTTTAACTCCGAACCTTATACCATTTTTTACTTCCCTTCTGCTGATCACCTGTAAAACCCTGTTGTATATCATAGGTAGGTATTCTCTTTTGATAAAAGTATAATCATACAATGATAAAATGAGAATTTCAGTGGCCAGTTCAAACTCCGGTATCACAAGATCAACTTTTTTTCTGTTAAAATTGGAAAGGATAAATTGACCTGAAATTCCTCTTTTATCTGAAATTTCAATTAAAAAATTGATTCTTTCCTTTGTGGAAAAACCTGAAAGCTTATCCAAATTCTTTAATATTTTTTCTTTTAAATACTCGGATTCCCCGGAAAATAAAAAGATAATCCTTCCCTTTCCCTCTTTTTTCCCCTTTTTGTTAAAAATTGTGATCTTACCGCTCTTTATCTTTTTCTTTTTATCTTTGTCCGAAACAGAGAAAAGATAAAACTCTTTTCCATTTATTCTTTTAAGGGAGCCTGATATTTTTTCTTTTTTTTGCTTTAAAAAATATCTTCCATTTCGCAAAACAGAATTGTCATCACTTACTATAATAAGTTCCATTTTTTTGATCTTTTATTTTTTTAATTTTTTGAGAATATCTTCAACTTCCGAAAGATCATACCCTTTTCTTCCTAAGAAAGCATAGGTTAGTTTTTTCCCTAACTCTACACCGGGTTGATCATAAGTATTAATATTTAAAATTTCACCTGCAATTGCAGTTTGCATTTCCATTGTTATAAAAAATTCTCCTATATTTTCAGGACTTATTTTATCAAATTTATAAGTAAAACTTGGCCTCCCGTTCTTTGCAAGGGCTAACTCTGTTCCTCTCTTTTCGGAATCAATCAATTCCGAGATTTTATGTCCTCCAAGATATGATGTTGAAGAATAATCCTTTAAAATTTCAGGGATTGCAATATCCTTTCCTTTTTCTTCCACCTCTATAAACCCGAAAACTTTGTCATTGGGCCCCTCTATATAAAGCTGAACTTGGGAATGCTGGTCAACAGCTCCCAAAGCCTTAACCGGAGTTTGCCCCCATTTGATCTCTTTCCCGTCCCTATCATACTTTTTACCGAGACTTTCAGCCCATAGCTGCCTGAACCAATCGGCAAGAAGATAAAGTTTTGATGAATAGGGAAACATTACGAATATGTTTTTCCCTCTATTGAAAAATTCAACCAAAATAACGGCTACAAGTGCAGAAGGATTTTTAAATATATCCTTATCCTTGATTTTTTCAAGGACTCTCTCCGCTCCTTTAAGAATTTTTCTTGAAGAAATCCCTGCAAGTTCAGCGGGTAAAAATCCCACAGGGGTAAGAACCGAAAACCTTCCTCCGACATTCTGAGGAATTTCAAAAGTCGCATAACCTTCCTTTTTTGCTATTTTAAGAAGGTCTCCCTTTTCCGGATCGGTTATAACAGCTATTCTTTCGGCTGCTTTATCTTTTAATTTATTATCAAAATAATTTTTAAGAATCATAAACTGAGACATTGTTTCCGCTGTGGAACCTGACTTTGTTATGACAACTGCTATTGAATCTTCTATTCTTACTCTTTCAAAAAATTCACTTACAGTTTCAGGATCAACATTCTCAAGAAAGAAAATTTTAGGCTCTGAGAAAATATTGTGATAGTAGGGAAGAAGAGCCTGATAAATTGCCTGAACACCTAAAGATGAACCGCCTATTCCGACAAGAATTATATTCTTATAATCAAATTTTTTGTTTTTAACATAGTTTTCAATTTTTTCTATTACATCAGTTTTTTTAGGAAGCTCAAGGAAAGAAAGCTTATTCTTTTTATGATCGGAAATTATTGAATCTATTGCTGCTGAAACTTTATCTTTATAACTTTCAATA
>JALXDT010000280.1 GCA_027070475.1 Candidatus Aminicenantota bacterium
AATTTATTCTATCTCTTTAAGCCATACCACATCGTATGGTAATATTTTTAAATAGATTTTTCCATCCTCATCAGCCATCCATTCCATCTCGCTTACAAGGTCCTTCCAATAATCTCCGCCAAAGTCTTTTATGGGAATCTCAAGTTTACATATATCCTTGCTTATATTGACAAGAGCAAGTATTGTTTCATCTCCTTCAGGAGATTTTCTTAAAACAGAAAAAATTTTTGGTGAGAGTTTTATTATTTTTTGCTCTCCATTGGGATGAAAAGCCCTCTCTTTTGATCTGATTTTAACCAATCTTCCGAATTCCCTGCTGATCCTTGAAACCTTTGAAAGGGGATCCTTTAATGCATTCATTATAGCTTCATAGGATACCACCGTCCTGTTTATCGCTCTATTTGATTTTGTTTCCAAAACAGCTTGAATATCATTTTGAGTTCCTATCATACTGTGAAGATAAATCCCCGGAACACCTGCCAAAACAAGAGCAATGATTCTTGATGCAACGAATCTTTTTACCTGAAATGCTATGTCTTCACTTTTATCATTTTCATCATTAAGGGCACTAAACCATGTGATATTTATTTCATAAGGTTCTTTCCCTCCTCCGGCAACAGCTCTATAAGAGATAATCCCTCCGTGTTTTTGAGCTCTTTCTATTATTAAATCAATCTCTTCCTTTGGTAAGATATCCTTTACAGCCATCAATCCTATACCATCATGGGAATCAAGAAAATTAAAAAATGTGTTTGTCTTTGACTTGAGTTTTAATGTTTCAGCCCAATCACTAATTGCTGTTGCATCCTCTTTATAAAAGGTGTAAAGAACAAGAGGAGGAAGAGCAAAATTATAAACCATCTGAGCTTCATCATCCCCATTTCCAAAGTATGAAATATTTTCTTTATGGGGAACATTTGTCTCGGTTATAAGAGCAACCCATGGAGCCACAATTTTAAAAACATCTCTGAAGAGTTTTACAATCTCATGGGTTTGATCCAGATGGATACAGCTTGTCCCTGGTTCTGCCCATAAATATGTGACAGCATCAAGTCTTATTATGCTTGCTCCATGTCTGACATAAAATAGGAGAATCTCAATAACTCTCATCAAAACTTCAGGATTCTTATAGTTCAAATCAATTTGATCATTTGAAAAAGTTGTCCAGACATAAACCGGACCATTTATTGAATGGTATTTTGAAAGAATATCCGAGGTTCTCGGCCTGAAAATTAATTTTCTCTGCTCAGGGGTAATATCATCGGGAGATTTGAATGATATGAAATATTCAAGATATCTTTTATTCCCATTTAAAAATTCCTGAAACCATCTGCTTTTTGAAGAAACATGATTAAAAACCCCGTCAAACATAAGCTGATACTTTTTTTCAAGCTCCTCTATGTCATCCCATGTTCCAAGTCTCGGATCCACTGTTGTAAAATCTATCACCGAAAAACCTCTGTCAGAAGAATAAGGGAAAAAGGGTAAAATATGTATTGTGCTTATTTCACCTTCAAGATAGCTATCACAGAACTTTTCAAGAGCTTTTAACGGAGTATCATCCCCTCCCATTATGAGATCCCCGTATGTGATTAAAATTATATCTTTCTGAGTAAATCTTTCTTCCGGAATAAAGTGTTTTTCCCTTTCTTTTAATTCATCAGGTTTATGAGCATAGTAAACCTTTAAAATTCTCTCAAGTTCAGGTAAATATTCATCCGCTTTCTCTTTTCCGTAAATAAACTTAAGTCTTTTATACAGCTGAGCTTTCTGCTCTTCTGTCAATTCCAAAAGAGGTTTTGTATAATCGGGTTCAGGATTATGAACAGTGTTAACATAGGAAAATTCTTTTTTCATCATTCCCTCCTAAAATCTCATTTAATAATTTAACTTAAATTTTAATGTTTTTCAAATCAAAAAAACTTAATATTTCTTAAAAATTGCTTTTGCTTTATACAGAGAAAAGTGGTAAAATATGCGATGAATAGATTTAAATTAATAATAATTTTAATTTTCGGTTTAACAATAAGTTTACAGGCTTATGTGGGGCCCGGAGCAGGTTTTGCTTTTCTTGGTTCCTTCTTATTCATATTTTTAGCTTTTATTGTCGCAATTTTCAATTTTCTTACATTCCCGATAAGAGCTTTAATAAGATTTTTTAAAAGATACAAAGCCCTTAAAAATGCGAGGGTAAAAAGAGTCATAATTTTAGGTTTTGACGGAATGGATTTTAAATTAACAGGAGAGCTTATAAATAAAGGCCTTCTTCCCAATTTTAAAAAATTAAAAGAGAATGGAACCTTTGCCCCGTTGAAAAGCACTGAACCCCCGATTTCCCCTGTGGCATGGTCAACATTTGCAACCGGCGTTAATCCGGGGAAACACAATATATTCGACTTTTTGACAAGAGATCCCAATACCTACCTTCCTGCACTTGCATCAACAGAGATAATTCCCCCTAAAAAGTATCTCAATATTGGAAAATACAAAATACCTATTTCAAAACCTGTAATAGAATTGCTTAGGAAAAGTAAGGCTTTCTGGAAAATAACAGGAGAGCACGGAATTTACTCCTCTGTTTTGAGAGTACCAATAACCTTTCCTCCTGAAAAATTTTACGGGAATATGACTTCAGGCCTCGGTACTCCTGACCTTAGAGGAACACAGGGAAGCTTTACCTATATTTCTGAAAAAAGTATGAATGAGGATTTTTCAATTTCAGACGGAGTTTCAGTAATACTTGAAAAGATAAAAGAGGATGAGTTTATTGCAAGAATACCGGGCCCGGAACATCCCCTATTAAAAGAAAAAAAGAATCTTGAAGCCATAGTTAAAATAAAAAAATTGGATGATGAAAGGATAGAAATTGAAACTTCAAAAGAGAAACACACAATAAAAAAAGGGAAACTTTCCGAATGGACAAAACTTGAATTCGGCTCCGGATTGATAAAAGTTTCGGGAATAGCAAGATGGTTTTTAATAGACACAAAGCCCTATCTGAAAATCTATCTTTCTCCTATAAACATTGACCCTGAAAAACCTGCAATGGATGTAAGTTATCCGAAGATTTTTTCAGTTTACCTTTCAAAGATGTTCGGACCTTTTGCAACACTTGGGATGGTGGAAGATACCTGGGCACTCAATGAAGGATTGCTTTCGGAGGAAGGTTATCTTGATCAGGTATATACAGCACAGGAGGAGAGAGAAAAAATTTTCTGGGATACATTTTCAAAGGTTAAAGAGGGTCTTCTTGTATCTGTTTTTGAAGCTACGGACAGAATTCAACATATGTTCTGGAGATATATGAATGATGAATCCCCCGCACCAAAAAACGGAAATAAACCTGAAATAGTTAATGCTATTCCGATTGTTTATCAAAAAATGGATGAATTAGTAGGGAAAGTGCTGAATAAGATGAAAAAGGATGATGCACTCATAATTGTTTCTGACCATGGATTCAATAAATTTAACAGAGGTTTTAATGTAAATACCTGGCTTTACAAGGAAGGCTATCTTGCACTCAAAGATGGTAAAACAGAGAGTGGTAAATGGTTTGCAGATGTAGATTGGAGCAAAACAAAGGCCTATGGGACAGGCCTTGGCGGGATCTTCTTAAATATCAAGGGGAGAGAAAAATACGGGATAGTTGAAAAGGGAGAAGAGGCGGAAAAATTAAAGAGAGAAATAAAGAGCAAGCTTGAAGGATTGAAAGATCCTGTAACAGGAAAAACTGCAATAGATATAGTCTCAATAAGAGAAGATATATATAAGGGAGCCTATGTTGTAAATGCTCCTGATATTATTATCGGATATGCAATAGGATACAGAATATCATGGGAATCTGCCGTCGGAGAAGTTGGCGGTGATATTTTTGTTGACAACACAAGGTTATGGAGCGGAGATCACTGCTTTACTTCGGAAACAGTTCCTGGAATATTTTTTTCAAACAAAAAAATCAACAGAAAAGATCCCACGCTTGCAGATATTTCTCCGTCTGTTCTCTCTCTGTTCGGGATTAAAATCCCGGCTTTTATTGATGGGAGAGATCTGGAGGTAGGAAAATGAAAAGAAGAGAATTTTTAAAATTAAGCGGGTTCCTTTTAACTTTTCCCTCGGTTTTTACCCGCTTTTTAAAAGGAGAAAAGTTATACGATAAGGTTTTAATAATAGGTTTTGATGGAATGGACCCAAGAATTGCAATGAAGCTTGTGGAAGAAGGGAAAATGCCCAATCTTAGAAATTTTTTAAACACAGAGGGAACTCTTTCAAAGATGATGTCAACCCCTCCGCCGGCAAGTCCGGTTGCATGGGCAAGCTTTACCACAGGAAGAGATCCCGGAGCGCACGGAATATTTGATTTCATCCATAGAGATCCTGAAACATATATCCCGAAATTTTCAATTGCAGATGCTGTTCCACCTAAAAAATTCCTAAAATTAGGGAGTTATAAAGTTCCACTGGACAGTGGAGATGTTATTTTAAACAGAAAAACCACTCCATTCTGGGATTATATTCAGGACAGTGAAATAGAGGCCACAGTATTTAAAATACCCTCAAACTATCCTCCCTCTGATATGAGATTCGGAAGAGCCTTATCCGGAATGGGAACACCGGATGTTTTAGGTGGTTATGGAACTTACACCCTTTATACAACGGATGAGGATGAGGCAAGAAAAGAGTATTCGGGAGCAAATGTCTCCTATGCATATTTTGATGAAAACAATATGCTTGAAGGTGAGATCGAAGGACCTCCCAATGCACTGAAAGAGGATGGCGAGCCTACTGTAGCAGAATTTAAAGTGTACTGGGATAGAAATCATAAAACAGCAAGGGTAGATATTCAGGGTAAAGAACTTTATCTTAAAGAGGGAGATTTTAGCAAATGGATAGAGATAGAATTTGATATTATACCCAATATAAAAAGCATAAAAGCAATCGTAAGATTTTATCTCTTAAATGCTTATGATAAGTTCAGACTCTATATTTCCCCCCCTTCAATAGATCCGGCAGACCCAGCTCAACCTATCAGTTCTCCGGAAGATTACAGCAAAGAACTTGTGGAAAAGGTTGGGCTTTACCATACTCTCGGACTCCCCGCTGATACAAAGGCTCTGAGCAATGAAACCTTTAAGATGGAGAACTTTCTTGTTCAGGCAAATTCTGTTCTTGATGAAAGCAAGAAAATCTTTGAATATGAACTGGCAAGATTTAATTCATTGAAAAGAGGATTGCTCTTTTTCTATTTCTCAAGCCTTGATCAGGGCTCCCATATGCTATGGTCATTGAGAGATCCGGAGCATCCATTTTATCATCCTGAAGTGGCAAAAGAGTTTGGAGATCAGGTAGAGGTTCTTTACAGAGAATTTGATAAAATCATAGGAAGGACATTAAAAGCAATGCCCAAGAATACACCTTTGATAATACTTTCAGACCATGGTTTTAATAGTTTCAGAAGAAGAGTTAATGTAAACAGAATCCTTTATGAAGGAGGATTCTTAAAACTTAATACAAACGAGTTTCCCGCTTCAATTTTGGAAGATGCCAATTGGGATGAAACAAAAGCCTATGCGATAGGCTTAAATGGTTTGTATCTGAATCTCAGAGGAAGAGAGGCTAACGGAATAGTTTCCCCCGATGAAAAGAGAGCTGTTCTTGAAGATATAAAGAAACTTTTATTATCCTATAGAGATCCGAAGACAGGAGTGCCGGCTATTACAAAAGTCTTTATAACTGAGGATGTGTTTGCCCACGATAATCCTAAGGTTATGCCGGATATAGTTGTTGGCTTTAATCATCTTTACAGAGTGGATAATGATTCTGCTCTGGGAACAATGGGTAAAGAAGCGATCACAGACAATATGGATTGGTGGGCAGGAGATCACTGTATTGATCCGCACTTTGTCATGGCAAGTCTGATTACAAATATTAAAATAGATAAAAAAAGGACACCTGTTATCTGGGACCTTGCTCCCACTGTATTAAAACTTTTCGGAATTGACATACCCTCTGATATGAGAGGGAAAAGCTTAATTTAGGAGGTTAATATGTTTGGAAAAAAGGTTAAACTAAGTAAAGAGGTTTTTGAAAAAGCGGAAGCTTTAATGGAAATAAGAGGTTACTCCTCTATGGAAGAACTTATAAATCATCTTATTGAAAAAGAGTTTCAGGAAATTAAAGATGGTGGAGATGAGGAGGCAATAGAGAAATTAAAAGGATTGGGATATATTTCATAAATGACAAAATTTAATCTTTTAATCACTAAAATTTTTGATTATATACTGTATCCTTTCTCTTTTTTAAATCCATTCTGGGCGATTCTCTTTCTGAGTTTTGTCTCCTCAATAGTGGTTCTTATAATTTACGCTGCGGTTTCAAGCCCCACCAAGATAAAGGATGCCAAGGATAAAATCAAAGGGCATATTTTAGCTATAAGAATATACAGAGATCACTGGAAGGTTCTTCTTCTATCTTTTGTTAAGAGTTTATTTTACACTTTAAAGTATTTTACCCTGAACTTTTTCCCGATTATATTCATTTTACCGATTCTCTTTTTTGTTTTTGCTCAGATGGAGGTCAGATACGGTTACAGACCTTTTGTAAAGGGAGAAGATACTGTTGTAAAGGTAAGGTTTACAGATGATTTTGACCTTGAAAGCTCTGAAATCAAACTCCAAAAAACTAATAGTGTAATAGAAAAGATTCCCCCTGTTTTTGTGAAGGCCTTGAATGAAGCTGACTATGTATTAAAAATAGAAAATGACAAACCTTTTACTCTGAGCTTTGATATCAATGGAAAAAGCTATAAAAAGAAGTTCGCTGTATTAAAGAAAAAAGGAAATAAGTCCGAAGCTCTTGGGCTAAAAACCTTCTATGTATCAAATCCCGAAGTTTTTCTCTACCCGGCTGAAAACAAAGTCATTGAAAATTCAGAGGTAAAGTATATATATACAAAGTATCCTCCCTATAGAATCAATTTTCTGGGAACAAAACTTCACTGGCTCTGGCACTATCTTTTGTGGACATTGGTAATAGTGTTAGCTCTTAAAAACAAATTCGGAGTGGAATTTTAGTAATCTTTAAGTTTTGAGAAAGGGAAAGGTTTTTCTTTCTGTTTTTATTGCTTTTTTCCTTTGGTTTATTACATTTTATTTAAAACCTCTGAATTTCTGGATTTTAATGAGTTTTTCAACTCTAATTCTCTTTCTGATTTCTATCTTTCTGGACAAATCCATTCTTTCGGAGTTAAAACCTGAGTTAAATTCTCTTATGTTTGGCATCATTTCTGCCATTTTCTTATATCTTATATTTCTTTTTGGAAATTTGTTTATCAACTATCTAACCCTTAAATTTAACATTATTTCGGATAAAGGAAGTCTGATTGAAAATATATATGCAAATAAAAGTAGGTTTTCTCCCGTTTTAATCTCTGCTTTAATATTTTTTCCCATTGCCTTTGGGGAAGAGGTATTCTGGAGAGGCTTTGTTCAGAAAAATTTATCCTTGCACTATAGCAAATGGGAAGCTCTTTTAATTACCGTTTTTTTATACACCTTTATTCATATATTCTCAATGAATCCAATTTTAATGATTGCAGCCTTTGTTTGTGGAATTTTCTGGGGAATTATCTATCTTTACACAGATAAATTAAATATTGTCCTTATCTCGCACATCGTCTGGGACCTTCTGATTTTTGTGATTTATCCGATAAGGTAAGCAAATTCTTTTCTTAAAAAAACAAATCTGAAATTAATCATTCTTAACTATTATTGTTAGACTTTTTGTTTTACTTCCATTTGGCCCCCTTACTTTGAGGGTATAAGTTGTTGTACTTTTGGGAGATACGGCAAATCCCCTCTCATTAATTCCGGAAGAATTAGAAACTATACGAATTCCTTTGTCTTTGGTAATTTCAGTAGCATTATTATAAACACCAAGAGCCTTCCATTTAAGAAAAACAGTTTCCCCTTTTTTTATCTCATACTTATCAGCTGTAAAATAATAAATTTTGGGATTAATTGTAATTAGTATAGGATATTTTGAAAGTACGACACCATTATCGTTTTCTGCTACAAGTCTGTAATGAATTTTAAGATATTTATATTCAGGGGTATCATATATTTCCCCTTTGCTATTCCCTGTTTCAAAAAACTTTTCATACCCTTTTCCACTATTTTCCTTCTTTTTTTCTATTACTATTTTATTAGGCCCTCCTGCAACTTCCCAAAATAAATGAACTTTTTCTCCCGGGTCAATATCTGTTTTATCCACTTTAAATGAGACTATTCTTGGAGAAACTCTTACGATAACACTTTTTTCAACTTTACTTTCCCCCGATTTTACTATTAACCTGTACTTTGTTGTTTTTTGAGGCCTTACCTTAATTTCTCTTTTACCGCTTACATCTCCAATGTCAGGCTCTATTTTAACTTCTTTACCTCCTACGATAGACCAGCTCAACCTCACGAAACCTCCCTGTTTTATCAAATTTGGCTTTGCTTCAAAACTTTTTATAAATGGGTTTATCTTTACTAAAATTTTTTTATTTGTCGTATAATAGTTATTAGAAGCTTCTATTTTACACTCAGTCTCTCCATATATGGGTATATTTAAATGTCCTCCCCATGGAGCTATCTTATAATAAGTTCCCCCACATGATAACTTCACCCTAAACGCTCCTACAATATCACAGTTTAATCGAGTTTCTTTGGTAAAAGACCAATCAACTGGATTAGGTTTTGCTTCAAATTTTTTAATTAAAGGTTTAACTTTTACCGTAACAGGCTTTGATGATAGTTCCACATCAACAAGAGTTGTAAAATCATCAGCAATAACAAGCCTTGAAGCTTTTACTTTTAGTGTGTAATAAGCAGGAAAGCATGGTTTTACAGTTACGCTACCTTCTTTATCTTTTTTTTCAGGTGATATATGTTTTAAAACTTCTTGAATCTTTCCTCCGATCGTAGGTTCAAATGTCCTTACATCTATGGACAAAGATTTTATGTTACCCGTTAACTTCCATTTAAGAGAAACTGGCTCACATGCGTTTATGGATTCTTTGCTCATTTTTAAATACACTATTTTAGGAGACGGAGGTGGAGTATCAACTTTTATTGTTAATGATTTTTCACTCTTAATACCCCTATTCTCTGCAATAAGTGTGTATGTAGTAGTTTTTTCAGGTTTAACTACCAGTTTATTTCCTGAAACTTCTCCTATCCCCTTTATACTTATCCTTTGTGCATTTACAACTGCCCATTTTAAACTTGCCTTTTGACCCTTATAAATTCTTGTAGGTTTCACATAAAAAGATATTATGTCAGGCTTTTTTATTATCCTTACTTTAAGGATTTTCTTTACAAAAATATTTTTTCTATACACAAGTAGTTCATATTTTGTATCCTTTTTTGGTGAAACTTTATAAGAGGAGTAGGAAGAAACTCCTATGTTCCCGGGTTGCAATACAACCCTATCATAATTTTTTACTCTCCATTTAAGGGTGGCAATCTCTCCCTTCACTATTTCCTCAGGCTCAGCCTTAAAGTATTCTATCTCAGGCTTTGGTAAAACCGTCACTTTTATACTCTTTGAAACTTTTACACCTTTTCTGAACACATTAAGAATATACTGCTGAGTGTTTTTTGGGTTAACCTTTATTGATTTCTTATTTGTCACTTCACCTACCGGTTCCAGAACTATCCTGTCATAATTTCTTACGCTCCAGCTCAATGTACAGCTGCTACCCTCCACTATCTCAGATTTATTCGTTTTAAAATAGACTATCTCCGGCTTTTTTAATACTGTTATCCTCAAACTCTTCTTTTTTCCCTCTCTCCCCTTTATATATGTCTTCATAGTATAAGTGGCGGAAACCGAAGGTTTTATCTCTTTTGCCCCCTCAATACTAACAGAACCTATTGAAGGATTAATCTCAACTTTATCCGCTCCCTGAACTTTCCATTTCAAAGTAGATGCCTGTCCTGCCACAATAGTAGTAGGATTTGCACTAAAACTTATTATCCTTGGCTTTTGTAAAACTCTGATATTTATAGTCTTACTTGTTTCAACTCCCTTTTTATACGCAATCAATCTATATTCTGTATCTTTCATCGGTGAAACTTTATAGGAAGAGTAAGAAGAGACTCCTATATTCCCGGGTTGTAATACAACCCTATCATAATTTTTTACTCTCCATTTAAGGGTAGCAATCTCTCCCTCCACTATCTCCTCAGGTTCCGCCTTAAAATATTCTATCTCTGGTTTCGGCAAAACCGTTACTTTTATACTCTTTGAAACTCTTATATCCTTTCTAAAAGCATATAGTGTATATATCTGAGTTTTCTCCGGAGTTACTACTATTGTTTTTTGTTTTGTAACAATTCCTTTATTGGATAATATTATCTTATCATAATTTTTTACACTCCATTTAAGTGTAACACTCTCTCCCTTTACTATCTCCTCAGGTTCTGCCTTAAAGTATTCTATTTCAGGCTTTGGTAAAACCGTTACTTTAACCGATTTTGTTATGATTTTTATTCCCTTCTTGGCTTTCAACGTATAAAAGGTTGTCTTTTTAGGAAAAACAATCGCATAATTTTTATCCTTTTCAATTTTAACAGAAGGTTCTATCTCAACAGAATCAGCGTTCCTTACATTCCAAATAAGTCTAATACTCTGAGATTCCACTATTTCATCAGGTTCTGCTTTAAAAGAAATTATAGAAGGGCCTATTGTCTCCTTTTTTGTCTGAGTAGGAATAAAAATATTCTTCGTGTTTAAGGATTTTTTACTTCCTGTAACATAAAAATATATCATTTTGTTAATTCCGCCAGGTGGGTTAATTGAAACTGTAATCTTATGTCTTCCCTTAAATCTATCAGGCAATTTGTAAAAGAAATATTTTGTAATGGTTCTATAAGGATTCAATGTGCTTATGTATGCTTTTCCAATAGTTATATTATCCAATTTAAGCTCAACATTTATCCTCTGGAAAGATTTACGACTTTCTCCGTTTCTTATTATTACTTTAACACTAATCTTACTTCCTTCCACCGGAATTGCCGGGGATACAGTTAAAGATTCTATGAGAATTCCCCGTGAATTATTTGCACTTTCACCACTTAGAGTAAAAAGAAAATTAAAAAATATAATGAGTAAAATAATTATAATTGTTTTTGACTTAAATTTAGATTTTAATTCTTGTTTTTCCATACTCCATCTCCTCTTACCTTACTAATATATGAATATAGTTTCAAAGAATATTGGTGTCAAGTTTCATGGTCCTCTTTAAATGTTTTTAATATGTTTTTGTATGATTTTAAAGAAAATAGTTCCTTTTGTTCAAGAACTTGTGGAGAAACTTAAGCTGAGTTCTTTCCTACTATCTATAATTGATTTTATAAACTACTTTTTAAATTTCTTTCCCAGAATTCAAGCATTTTATTGAAAAGTAAGATTCTGTTGCTTTTACCCTTAATGCTATGCCCTCTATTTGGAAAGATCAATGTATCAAATTTAATCCCTTTACTCTCAAGTTTTTTAATAAATTCTATCGAATGAATCGGATGAACATTATCATCATAAAGTCCAAATACAAGGAAAAGTTTTGATTTTAATTTATCCGCGAAATAGAGAGGAGAGCTTTCAATATATCCCTTCATGTTTAACTTGGGAAGATCAAGGTATCTTTCCGTATAATGGCTATCATAATAAAGCCAGTTTGTTACAGGTGCCACAGAAATTCCGCAGCTGAATATATCAGGTCTTTTTAAAAGGGAGTAAAGGGTCATAAATCCTCCGTAGCTCCAGCCCCATATTCCTATTCTCTTTTCATCCACAAAGCCTTTTTTAATCAAATAATTAATTCCTGCGATTTGATCTTCAAGCTCTTTCTCTCCTAATTTTCCATAAATCCAATCCTCAAACTTTTTTCCCCTTTTACCCGTCCCTCTATTGTCAAGTACATAAACGAGGAAACCTTTTTTTGTAAGAAGCTGATGAAAAAGATAAAAATCTCCTTTCCAGCTATCAGAAACATTTTGACTGTGTGGACCTCCGTAGATATAGACTATCAAAGGATACTTTTTGTTCGGATCAAAATTCTCTGGTTTTAATAGATAGGAATATAACACCGCATCTTTTGTATTTATTTTAATTATTTCAGGTTTTGAAAGATTGTAATCTTTTACAATATCAGGAGATTTTTGAAGAGTTTTTAAAATCACCCCATTAATCTTTTTATACAAAACTCTGTAGGGATAATTCATTGTTGTTATAATATCTATATAATGTCTGTTGTTAGGGGAAAAGGATACTGTATGAGAACCTTTCTCCCTTGTAATTTTTGAAACAATATTTTTTCTGTAATCAAGACCATAGAGAGCCTTTTCCATCGGATTATCCTTATTAGAATAAAAATAGATAACTCCCATTTTTTCATAATGTTTTGATAGGGCTATTATTTCGAAATCCCCATTTAAAAACTTTTTTATCAGTTTCCCATTAAAATCATAAAGATAAAGGTGAGCCCAACCATCTCTCTCTGAAAGCCAGAAAAATCTCTTAACTCTCGAAAAAACAACAGGAGAACCCAAAAGGTTAACCCATGTGTCAGACCTCTCTTCAATAAGTTTCTTTGTTTTACCTGTATCAATATTGTAGGAGTAAAGCTCAAGCAGTTTCTGCCTTCTATCCTGTTTTTGAAAAAAGATAATATTATCCCTTGCCCAGATTAAGGATGGTATATAGTAATCAGAGTCTTCTTTAAATACAGTTTTAATCTTCTTTGAATCAATAT
>JALXDT010000281.1 GCA_027070475.1 Candidatus Aminicenantota bacterium
AACAATTGTTTTCTTTGCTATAACAAAATCAGGAAACAATAATAAGATAGTAAGAATAATCGCTTTTAAAATTTTTCCACTATTATATATTTTTGTATATTTAAAACTCATGATTTATAATAAATTCTAAGTTTTTTTTTGTCAAATGTTTTTTGGAACAAAATTGTACAAAGGTTCGTTATATGATTATGGAGTTTAATAAAATATATAAAGGATTGGAAAAAAATGAAAAATGGGCGTGGAAAATGATTTTAGAAAACTATTCTTCAAGAATTTATTCTTATATTTTAAACTTTTCAGGAAGCAGAGAGTTTGCCGAAGAGGGAACCCAGGAGGTGTTTTTCAGGATGTTTAAAAGTATAAAAAAAATAAAAGGCAAAAAAGAGGATTTTGAAAAATATCTTTATACAATTGCAAAAAATTATTCAATAGACCATTATAGAAAAAATAAAAATATTAATATTATTGAGGATAAGGATTATCTTATACCAAGGTGGGATCCTGATTTTGAAACAAAGGATTTAGTGTGGAGAGGAATAAATCAACTTGAAGAGGAAGATAGAGAATTAATAATCTTAAGAGAAATAGAAGGATATTCCTATGAAGAAATTTCAAATCTATTAGATATTCCCATGGGCACAGTTAAATCAAGAATAAACAGGGTCAGATTAAAATTAGCTGAAATTATAAAATCCCTTCAGGGGAGGAAACAATGAAGGAAGATTTAAAAATTAAAATTCTTGAACTTTTGGATGAAGGAAAATTTAAAGAGGCAGGAAAAATAGCAAAAGGTAGTCTCGAACTTGAAGAATTTTATAGGGAGCAAACCCTTTTAAAAGAAACTCTGAAATCATTTAAAATAAGAAGAACACCAGACAATCTAAATGAGAAAATTCTTGAAAAACTCTTTGAAGAAAAAGAGGTAGCAAAAGATTTTGAAATTCCTTTATTAAATTCTTTGCTAAAAATCTTCTCTTTCCCTAAAATTTCATTTTCAGCTGCACTCTCTATTCTTACTCTAACTTTAGTTCTTATTATTTATTCCATTAATCCAATTCCAGAGAATCTTTCCTACTATACATATAAAGTAAAGTCAAAAATAGAATTTTATCTGGATAAAATAGATTCTGCCAAGGACCTTTTTGTGTTTATGATTGACACCAAGAGAGAAGAGGTTATAAAAGATTTAATCAAAAAAGAAGCAAATAAAAAAAATGAGGAGGTAAAAAAATGGCAGATAAAAACAGAGAAAAGTCGCCGGGAATTGCCCTACTTTTATCATTTGTTCCTGGGTTAGGCGCTATTTATAATGGAGAATTATTAAAAGGCCTTTCCTTTATGGGAATCTTTGTATTCTTCATATACCTATTAGATTCAAATTTCCCTACTTATGAAACAGTTTTTATTGCACTGGCTTTTGTGGGCTTTTATCTTTATACTATTATAGATAGTTATAAAGTTGCAACAACAAAGTTCTCGGTAAAAGAATCAAAGGGAGAAACAGAGCAGAGAAAACAGGAAGACCTATCAGAGTTGAATGATCCAATTCTTTCCATCACTGTAATTCTCTTTGGTTTTCTATTTCTATTTATAAATCTGGATATTATAGATTGGGAGACAGTGAGACTTTACTGGCCTCTTCTCCTAATAATTGCTGGAATAAAACTTATTTATAATTTTACTAAAAAGGAGGAAAAACATGAAGAAAAAAACTGATTCTTTATTCTGGGGAATTGTTTTACTAACGATAGGGATAATTTTTCTTTTAAACAATCTTGGAGTTGATATTAGTTTAGGGGAGATTTTAAAGTTCTGGCCACTTATTCTAATCTACTTTGGAGGAAAAGCATTGTACGACTATTTTTCATTTAAAAACCAAACCACTGAAACAGCGGAGGTAGAGGAAGATGCGGAGGAAAAATAATTTAGGCCTTGCTATTTTTCTAATTATACTTTCAATATTTTACTATGAGATAAGCTACAAAACACAGGAATTAAAAAAAGAGGTTATACTTAATATTGAAGGAAAGGATTTTAGTCCTGAAACATTAGAAGGTAAAGAAACAAAAATTTTTGAGACAGAGAAAGTTGATCTTCTAAAGATTAAACTTGAGAGAGGGAAATTAGTTTTTGCAAAGGACCACTCATTAAAGAAAATCAAAATTAAGATAAATGGAAACAATCTTTCTAATGTAAAAATTCAGCGTAGTGTGGAGAATGGTGTGAAAATCGCAGAAATTAATCTTAAAGAAAATATTTCCGGAGCTTACTTAAAGGTTATCTCTCCTGAAAAAATAGATCTTGCGATAACAAATATTAATGGAGAAGAGATTATAAAGGAAGCAAAGAATATATCTATAAATGATAATTATTCAAATATAAAAATCCTTAATTCAGACAAAGTAAACATAAATACAACCTACGGCACTATCAAAATACAAAAAATAAAAAAGGATGTATCTATAAACACCAAATATTCAAAATTGGTAATACAGGATGTAAAAGGTAATGTTAAAATAACTGATGATTATGGTGACAAGATTGTTATTGATAAAATAGGTGGAAATCTCTCAATAGATACAAAGTACACCCCTCTCTACATAACTACAGTTAAAGGAGAATCACAAATAAAAAACAGATATAGTGACAAAATTTTATTAAGCGATTTCTCAACTGTTTCCATTGAAACAAAATACTCAACTATAATCTCAAACAGAGGTAAAAATCTCTCCCTGACAGGAAAAGAAAATAATTTAAAATGCCAGTCAATAAAAGTTCTGACTCTTGCGGGAAAACATAATAAAATATCTGGAGTAATGGATAATTTAATAGTTGATGGCAAATACGATACAATCGCGGTAACAGTAAAAGGAGGAAAGATAAAAGAATCATCAGGAGATTTAAATCTGAAGATACCAGAGCTTGTCGATGATTTTAATATAGAAATAATCGATACCCCTCTTTTTGTAAAGATAAATAATCTAAATAATACCTATTTCAAAATAGAGAGTACTGAAGGTAGTTTAGATTCAAATTTCTTAATTATGAAAAAAGACAAAGGCAGTAAAATTGAGGCAACTTTCGGAGAAAAAGGGATGAAAAACAAATTCTTTCTTACCGCCAAATTTTCAAATATAACCATTTATAATTAAAATTCTTCTTCAAACAAAAGATAGTTAGATTGTTTCATCCCAAGCTTAAAATATACCTCTATGGCTTTCTCGTTGTCTTTGTCAACATAGAGTCTTATTCCACAATATTTTCTATCTTTAGCAAGCTTTTTTACATATTCAAAAAGAGCAGAGAATACTCCCTTTCCTCTAAATTCTGGAATTGTATAAACACTCTGAACCCATACAAAAAAGCAATTTCTCCAATCACTCCACTCCTTTGTTATCATTAGCTGACCTATAATTTTCCCTTCATGTTCAGCTAAAAAGTATTCGCCCTTTTCTTTATCCTTCAAAGCTTCCTCTACTCCTCTTAAGACCGTTTCATAATTCAGTTGCTTATTTTCGGTCTCTTCCGCCATATTCATATTATTTTTTGCTATTATTTCCTTATCTCTTAACTCTCCTTCTCTTATTATAAAATCAATACTCATTGTATGCCTTACCTGTTAAAGGTGATTTTTTATCAGAACCTGAAAAAACATCAATTATCCCTAAATCTTCCTCATAATAAGCTCCTGTTTCAGGAGGCTCCTCCCTCTTTATTTTCCAGGTCTTATTGGACTTTGTTATAGGGTCATAGGGAATTTCCCTTAAATACTTTTCTTTAACCAATTCCTCAAGAGACCTTGGATACCTTTTTTTATCAAGTTTAAACTGATTTATCATTTTTCTCATAATAAAAAGATTTTCTCTTAAAACACTCTCTTTTGCTTTAATCACAGAATTCTTATAGTATGGAAC
>JALXDT010000282.1 GCA_027070475.1 Candidatus Aminicenantota bacterium
AATCTTATTTATCCAAAATATCTTTTACTTTACAAAGCCACACCTTTTTTTAACTCATCTTTAGAAAAATGATCTACGTCAATATTCTTAAGAGATTTTTAGTTACAATAACTATTATATTGATTAAAGGAGTATGTATGAAGAAAAAATTCCTTGCCATTATTCTTTTGTTGGGTTTAATTAGCTTTGGTTTTTCTATGAAGGATTCTCGATTGCTGAGATTTCCTGATATTAATGGTAATCTTATTGCTTTTGTTTATGCCGGAGATATCTGGACAGTTTCTGCCAATGGAGGAGATGCAAAAAGATTGACATCTCATATGGGACTTGAACTTTTTCCTAAGATTTCTCCCGATGGAAAGTGGATAGCATTTTCAGCAGAATACTCTGGTTCAAGGCAAGTTTATATAATGCCTTCTGAAGGTGGAGTCCCAAAACAGCTTACATATTACAATGATGTTGGTATTATGCCTCCGAGGGGTGGCTGGGATTATGCTGTTCTTGATTGGACACCTGATAGCAAAAAAATCCTTGTGAGGGCAAACAGAACTCCTTACGGTAAAAGGATGGGTAAATATTATCTTGTTCCGATTGACGGCGGACTTGAAACACCTCTTGAAATTCCGGAAGCAGGTTTTGGAAAATTTTCTCCCGATGCCACAAAGATAGTTTATACGCCTATTTCAAGAGAGTTCAGGACCTGGAAGAGAACAAAAGGAGGAAGAGCTCAGGATGTATGGATTTATGACCTTGTTAATCATAAATCAAAGAGGCTTACAAAATTTGCCGGAACAGATCAACATCCTCTATGGTATAAGGATAAAATTTATTTTGTTTCTGACAGAGGACCAAACGCAAGGCTTAATTTTTATTCTTATGACTTAAAGAGTGGTGAGATAAAACAGATAACCCATCATAAGGAGTATGATGTTTTATGGCCTTCAGGTAGAAATGGTGTTGTTGTTTATGAAAACGGAGGTTATATCTATAAATTAAATCTTGATACCGGTAAAACAGAAAAATTAACAGTAAATATTGAATTTGATAATCCGAACAGACTTCCTTATTTTAAAAATGTTACAAAATATATCTCAAGATTTGGTTATGATATATCCCCTACAGGAAAGAGAGCTGTTTTTGATGCAAGGGGAGATATATTCACTGTTCCCGCTAAAAAGGGAATAACCTACAATCTCACTGATTCACAGGGAGTAAAGGACTCATATCCTGCATGGTCTCCTGACGGAAAGTGGATTTTATACTATTCTGACAGAACCGGTGAATATGAGATATATCTTACTGACCCCAAAGGTAAAAAAACAATTCAGCTTACTCATAATACTCACACATGGAGATTTCCTTCACTATGGTCTCCTGATAGCAAGAAAATAGTTTTTTCCGATAAGAATGGCTTTTTGAAGATTATGGATATAAATACAAAGAAAATAACCATAGTTGACAAAGCCAAACTTTCCAATATAACGGATTATGATTGGTCGCCGGATTCCAATTGGCTTGTTTATACCAAAGAAGCTTCCAATGGGCTTGAAGCTGTTTGGGTTTATTCTTTAAAGGATAAAAAGAAATATCAGCTTACAGATGATAATTTTAATAATTATGGAGGAGTTTTTTCAAAGGATGGCAAATATCTTTACTTTGTTTCATTGAGAACCTTTAATATGAATTTTTCAAGCTATGAATTTGATTTTGTATATAATAAAGCGGAAAAAATCTATGCAATGGCTCTTACAAAGGATGCTCCGAAACTCTTTAAAGATGAAAATGATGAAGAACCTGTTAAAACGGTTAAAACTTCCAAAAAGAGTAAGAAGGGGAAAAAGTCTAAATCCGGTGTAAAAAAATCTGTTACAGTAAAAATAGATTTTGAAGGATTAAATGATAGGGTGGTTGCCTTTCCCATAAGTGCAGGGAATATCGGCGGGATAGCTCCTATCAAGGGTGGAATTCTCTATTTCAAAGACGGAGGACTTTACAAATTTGATATTAAGAAGAAAAAGAGTGAGTTGATAATAAAAGGAATATCCGGGTTGAAAATATCGGCTGATGGTAAAAAGCTACTTTACAAATCTGGAATCAAATACGGAATTATTCCTGTTGCTCCCAAACAAAAGGTGGGAAATGGCCTTTTGAATATGAAAGATGTAACTATGAAAATAGATCCTGTAAAAGAGTGGGAAGAAATTTACAGAGATGGCTGGAGGCTTTACAGGGATTGGTTCTATGTAAAGAATATGCATGGTGTTGATTGGAAAGGAATGTATGAAAAATATAAAAAACTCGTTCCCTATATTGGTCATAGAGCTGACCTTGATTATATTTTCGGTGAATTAATAGGAGAGCTTAATGTTGGGCACTGCTATGTTCACTGGGGAGATTTTCCGAGAGTAAAGAGGATTGATACTGGCCTTTTGGGAGCTGAGCTTGTAGCTGATAAAAAAGCGGGCAGATATAAAATTGTGAAAATATACAAGGGAGAAAATTGGAATGAAGCCACTAGATCTCCCCTGACAGAACAGGGAGTAAATGTAAAAGTCGGAGATTATATAATTAAGCTTAACAATCACAATGTTACATTAAAGGATAATCCCTATAAATTTCTTGAGAATACCGTAGGAAAGCTGATTCCTATAACTGTAAATTCAAAACCTACGGAAAAGGGAGCGAGGACCTATCTGATCAGACCTATAAAGAGTGAACTGGCATTGAGGCATCTTGATTGGGTAAATTCAAGGAAGGCTCTTGTTGAAAAATTATCAGGCGGCAGGATCGGTTATGTTTATGTTCCTGATACAGCAGTTGCTGGAAATAGAGAACTTTTCAAAGGCTTTTATGCAAACAGAGATAAGGAAGCTCTCATTGTGGATGAAAGATACAATGGTGGAGGATGGAGTCCCGGTAAGATGATAGATCTTCTTTCAAGAAAAACAGTTAGTTATTGGAGAAGAAGAGCTCTTGAACTCAGACCAGAACCATTTTTTGCAATAGATGGACCAAAGGTTATGTTGATAAATCATTATTCAAGTTCGGGAGGAGATAATTTTCCCTATTGGTTCAGAAAAGCTGGATTGGGGAAAATAATAGGAACAAGGTCCTGGGGAGGATTAGTAGGCTATGGCTGGAGCCCATCCCTTGCTGATGGAGGTAGTTTTGCAATTCCTTCTTCGGCAATAGTTGGGACAAATGGAAAATATATTGTGGAAGGAGTAGGAATTTATCCTGATATTACAGTTGAAGATAGACCAGAATTGGTCGCTCAAGGGCATGATCCGAGTCTTGAGAGGGCTGTGCAATATCTTTTGGAGCAGCTCAAAAAGAATCCTCCTAAAAAAACTCCTAAAAATCCGCCGGATCCCGACAGATCAAAATGGTATGAAGGGAAGATAGAGGATAAATAAAAAAGAGAGGGGGGAGCCCCCTCTCTTCCAGAAAACCTTTGATCTTCAAGCCTTTCGAAAATTTAATTTTTTTAAAATTGATAATATATGAAAATAGTGCTAAAATACAGAATGATTTCTTTTTTTAAAATTTTCAGGAGGGATAATGAAAGATTCAGAGATTAAAGAAATTTTAGTCAAAAGTAATGAAGAATTTAAAAAGATTTACGAGGAGCATCAAAATTTTGAAAATCAATTAAAAGGTTTTCAGAGTAAACACTTTTTAACTTCTGAAGAAGAGATTGAAATGAAAAAAATTAAGAAAAAAAAGCTTGTTTTAAAAGATAGAATGCAAAAGTACATAGATGATTACAAGAGAGAGGATAGGAATTGATAGCTAAGGATGGACTTATTTTTATAATCCCTGCGTTTTTTTTTGCTGGGCTTTTCTGGTATTTTAGACTTTATATCCCTTTTACATTTTTCTTGATTTTGACATTAGCATTTATGT
>JALXDT010000283.1 GCA_027070475.1 Candidatus Aminicenantota bacterium
ATATAAGATTTTAATATAGTTTTTTTTAAATGAAAAAGATTTTTAAAAATTTTTTAGAGAGTAACATTTTTTTTCTTTTGGGAGACATGGCAATATTTTCTTTTGAAGCCATAAAAAGCATTTTTTCAAAACCTTTTGAAAAGGGTGAAACTATAAAACAGATGTTTGAAATAGGGGTCAGCTCACTTCAAGTTGTAAGTCTTACCTCTCTTTTTACTGGGATGGTTTTTTCCCTTCAAACATACTTGGGGTTTAAAAAATTCGGAGCGGAAGCATACTCTGCTTCAATAATGGGAGTTTCAATTGCTAAAGAATTGGTTCCTGTTCTTGTCGGATTGATGGTTGCCGGAAGAGTGGGAGCTTCAATTGCCGCAGAGCTCGGGACAATGAAGGTGACTGAGCAGATAGATGCTCTCTTTACCCTTGGTACTGATCCTGTAAAATTTTTAGCTTCACCACGAATAATAGCAGCCTCTTTAATGCTGCCTATTCTTGTTATTTACGGAGATATAATAGGTTTGATAGGTTCTTATATTGTGGATGTACTTGTTATGGAGATGAACCCAACAAATTTCATGGAATCAATTATGTCTCATTTTGAAGTCTGGGATATTATGACTGGGCTGATAAAAGCCTTTTCTTTCGGAGCTATCATTGCTTCTGTCAGCTCTTATTATGGAATGAAAACAGAGGGTGGAGCAGAAGGAGTGGGCAAAGCTACAACCTTTGCCGTTGTTTCATCAAGTGTTTTGATATTAGTTGCTGATTTTATATGGGGGAAAATACTTCCTTTCAGTTTAAAGGGATAAAATGGCATACATAGAAATTATCAATCTTTATAAATCCTTCGGAGAAAAAGATATTCTAAGAGGAGTAAATCTATCAATAAATAGAGGTGAAACTGTTGTTATAATAGGAGGTTCGGGAACAGGGAAAAGTGTTTTAATGAAGCATCTGGTAGGATTAATTAAACCTGATTCCGGAGATATTATTGTTGACGGGGAATCCATTGTCAGAATGAGTAAAAAAGAGCTTTTGAAAAAAATGAAAAAATTTGCCTATGTTTTTCAGGGAGCCGCTCTCTTTGACTCTTTAAATGTAAGGGAGAATATTGCTTTCGGGCTTAAAAGATTCTTTAATTACTCAGAAGATGAAATAAATCAAATCATAAAAAAATCCCTCGAAAGTGTCGGGCTTTCTGATATTGAAGAAAAAATGCCATCTGAACTTTCAGGAGGAATGAAAAAGAGAGTGGGGCTTGCAAGGGCAATAGCCTTAAAACCTGAAATAATACTTTATGATGAACCGACAACAGGCCTTGATCCTATTATGTCAGATGTAATAAGTAAACTAATAATAAAGATAAAGAAAGATTATAAAGTCACATCTTTGGTTATTACCCATGATATGAAGAGTGCCTTTGCAATAGCGGATAGAATAGGAATGCTTTATAAAGGGGAAATAATAGAAATCGGAACAGTTGAAGAGATAAGAAATACTCAAAACCCTATTATAAAACAGTTTATCGAGGGTTCAGCTGAGGGCCCTGTGAAATTTTTGTAAATTGAAAAAAATAGTTCTAATAAATCCATGGATTTATGATTTCACAGCCTATGACCTATGGGCAAGACCGGTTGGATTACTATACCTCGCATCTATCATAAAAGACTATATTGAAAATAAAGAGATACACTTTATAGATTGTCTTGATAGATTCTCCGAAGATATTAGAAAAAAATTGAAATTTCCGGCTTCAAAAGAGGATGGAAGAGGAAAATTTTATAAAGAGAGGATAAAAAAGCCTGAGATCTTTTCCGATATTCCTCGCTTTTATTCAAGATACGGGATTACAGAAGATATGTTTATAGAAAAGCTGTTAAACATTGGCAAAGCAGATTTATACCTTGTTACTTCAACAATGACGTACTGGTATCCTGGAGTTCACAGAGCAATTGAAATAATAAAAAAACTTTTTCCAGAATCTCATGTATGGCTTGGTGGCATATATCCTTCTCTTTTATACGATTTTGCAAATAATAATTCCAAAGCAGATCTTGTTTTCAAAGGAAGGGCGGAAAACAGCATTTTGCCCCTCTTAAAAGAATTAGGATTCAAAGTGAAAGAGATTCCTGTGTTTAAAAATATAGATGAGCTTCCCTATCCTGACTATTCTATTCAGAGCAAACACCCTTATCTTCCATTTATGACATCAATAGGCTGTCCCTACAGATGTCCGTATTGTGCGACAAAAATCCTTTCTCCCAGATTTTTTCAAAGAAATGTTAAAAATCTTTTCAATGAGCTTTCCTATTACAAAGAGGTTTATAGCATAGAGCATATAGTTTTCTATGATGATGCTTTACTGGTCAATAAGAAAAGAAGACTTTTGCCCCTTCTCAGTGAATTAAAGAAAAATAGTATTAAATTTTCTTTTCACACACCAAATGGGATTCATGTTAAAGAAATAGATAGGGAAACTGCCGAAGCTCTTTTTGAAAGCAATTTTAAGACCTTGAGATTAAGCCTTGAAATAGGTGTTGAAGAGTTAACTGAGAAACTTGCTCCTAAATTAAAGCTTAAAGATTTTGAAAAAGCAATTGTAAATTTAGTTGATGCAGGCTTTGAGAGAAAACAGCTTGAAACATACATATTGTTCGGACATCCCCTTCAGAAAGCTAAGGATATCTGGGAGTCTTTTAAATTTGTTTCCCAGTTTGAAGTTCCAGTAAGCTTTTCATATTTTTCTCCAATTCCGGGGACTGAGGATTATAAGGAATTGGTAAAAAAAGGTGTATTACGAAAAAATGAAGATCCTCTTATCCAGAATAAGATTGCTTTTGTATATCTTAAAAGCAATTTAAAAAAGGAAGAGATTAAGGAAATAAAAGAAGCGGTAAACCAATACAACACAAAAGTAAAATCTTGACAAATTGGTAAAAAGTAGTATCTTAATAGTGATGGATATAGGAAATATTAATAGCTATTATGTTTCTACGAATTATGCGGCGGAGAATTTTGCAGCAAGACAGAGTGTTGAGCAAGATGAATTCAAAATAGACAAAAAGGGAAAGAAAGACGGAGAACTTTCGGAAAAAGAAAAAGAGGAGTTAAAAAAGTTAAAAGAGACAGACAGAAAGGTTAAGCAGCATGAAATGGCTCATATTATGGCAGCTCAAGGATTGGCTGTAACACCAGCGCAGTTTCAATATAAGAGGGGACCTGACGGACAGCTTTATGCTGTTGCAGGTGAAGTTAGAATTGATACATCGGAAGTTCCAAATGATCCGGAAGCTACCATTGAAAAGGCAAAAAAAATTCAAAGATGCGCTCTTGCTCCTCAGGATCCCTCTCCTCAGGACAGGCAAGTGGCAGCAAAAGCAAGACAGATGGAGAATAAAGCAAGAATTGAACTTATGAAAAAAAAGCAGAAAGAAGCTCAAGAAGCTATAAAAAAAAGTGAAAAAGGTGAGTCAAAAGAATTAAGTAGTGATGTTTTTTCCCCTATTTCAAAAGCAACATTTCCCAATAATAACTTTATTTCAAATGCCTACAATACAAATTTTGGCTCAGAAATTATTAATTTTTTGGTTTAATCTTTAAATATTCCCTTATTCTCTTTTTAACTGTTTGAGAAATTAAAGGATTCTTTAAAAGTTCTTTAAGATGTGCTTTCGAAAAACGATTCAATACACCTATAATAAATCCATCGGAAAAAACCCCTCTTGATGCAAGCGCAAATAAGATCCTCTCTCTTGTTTTCCATTTTGGATTGGTTAAAATGGTGGAGACAAAGTTCTGATTTAATTTTACCTTTCTTATAAGATAAAAGAGATCATCCTCTCTTAATCTTGAATTTTTTAAAAGCTCGATAAGAATGGATGGGTCATCTTCCTTTACCAATCTAACAAACTCTGGAGGAACCATCCTCCATAAAACCTTTTTTTCTCCTTTTTGAAGTTTATAATACTTATTAGATAAATTTAAAAGTGCTGCCTGTTTAACAAAAACATTTGTTGATGGGGATTTAATTACCCTTACCAAATCAAGTGGAAAAAGAGAAGGAAAGAAGGAGGCTGCAATGGAAGGAACCATTGCAGGCTTTGTAAGCAAGAGTATTAAATACTCTCGATTTTTTACAACTTCTTCCTTCTCTAAAAAAGCTTTTATCTCTTCAATTGAAAGAGATAAATTCTTTAATTTTTCCTTAAGATGTGCCTCCTTCCCTTGCACAAATTAATTTTATAAAGCTTTTAGCTTATTTAGCTACTCTTTCTTTAAGTGTTTTTCCTGCTTTAAACACAGGGTATTTTTTTGCTGCAATTTTAATCGTTTCTCCTGTTCTTGGATTTCTTCCCTCCCTTGCTTTTCTCCTTCTTGAAGTAAATGTTCCAAAACCGGGGATAGTAACTTTTCTTCCTGCATCAAGCTCTGTTGCTATGATCCCTTTCCCGGGCTGTGCATCAAAAATTACACTTACAACCTCAATGGCTTTCGCTTTGGATAAACCTGTTTTTTTTGCTAATTTTTCAGCCAATTCTGTCTTTGTCATCTAAGACCTCCTTTTAATATTAATCTCATATAATAAAGTTTAAACATTTTTCAGTTTTTGTCAAGTCTTTTAAGCTTTTTTATTTTATTATTTTGCAAAAGAATAAAGCAGTTTAATTTCTTCAGGCCATTTTTTCTGGTCAACTGTTTCTAAAATCAGAGGAATATTATCAGATAATGAGTTTTGAATAATAAACTTAAAGGCATTAACTCCGATTTTTCCCAATCCCAGGCTTTCATGCCTATCCTTTCTACTTCCCAATGCAACCTTTGAATCATTTAAATGAAATGCTCTTAAAAATGATTTTCCGACAATATCATCAAACTCCTTTATTGTTCTTGTAAAAGAATCATAGCTTTTAATATCATAACCAGCTCCGTGAAGATGTGCAGTATCAAGACAAATTCCTACTCTATCTTTTCTCTCCACTCTATCTATTATCATTTTAAGGTGCTCAAATCTGTATCCTATATTGGCTCCCTGTCCCGCAGTATTTTCTATTATGGCAACAATTCCTGAAACTTTATCAAGGGCTAAATTTATAGATTCAGCTACTATTTTAATACAATCATTTTCTGAAATTAAATTCTTATGACTTCCAGGATGAAAATTAAGATATTTCAAGCCTAAAACTTTTGCTCTTCTTAACTCATTAATAAAAGCTTTTCGAGATTTCTTCAAAAGCTCCTTTTGTGGGGAACACAAATTTATCAAATATGATGAATGGGGTAAAATTTGCTCTGGATTAAAACCGTGTTTTTTACAGTTCTCTTTGAACTTTCTTATACTCTCGTCTTTTAAAGGAGGAGCCTCCCATTGCAATTGGTTCTTTAAAAACATCCCAAAAGCTTTAGCTCCAATTTTTTTGGCATTTATAGGAGCATTTTCTACCCCTCCTGAAATACTAACATGAGCTCCTATCCATTTCATATATCTTCCTTGATCAGAAGGAGTTCTCCACTGCTTACAACTTCAAAATCAAGAATATTATCGTAAGAAGTTTTAGCTATATTATTTTCATTTATATCTATCTTATAAATTTCCTCCCCAAAAAGTATTAATAATTTATTTTCATCTAAAAATCTTATCTTTTTCCCTATAACCGGAAAAGATTTTTTAAAAGTTAATTCCTTATTGAAAACAATTGTTCTTCTATTTCCTACATCTATAATAGCAATTCTATCTTCAAAGATATCAAAATCAAGAGGAAATAAGAGTAAGATTGAAAATTTATTTTCAAACTCAACCAGACCCTTTTGTCCAAAAAATTCTCTTAAATTAAACGAAAAATTAAATTTATAAAGAGAAGCTTTTTCCTGATCAAGGATATATATAAAATTATTAAAAACTTTAATTCTAACCGGAAAATCCAAATTTAACTCTTTTTTATTCTCTCCTATGTGTATGATTCTGTCTTTAATTGAAAAAAAAGTTTCTTGGTTTATACAAAAATCATAGTCAAACCGTAATTTCCCGATTAATTTTTCACTTTCATTTGAATCAAAAAGATAAAGATTTTCATCAATATCCCAGCCATAAATATTTATTCCACATTTTTTTAAAAAAATCTTCTTGCTCACTCTCTTATTCTATCCTTTAATATACTATAAGCTTCCTGATATTTTTCCCACTCTCCAACATCAATCCAGGAAAATTCCGAAATCGGGAAGATCCCTATTTTTTCATTATTTTCCAATAAAACACCCACCAAATCTGTCATATCAAAATACTTTTCAAAAGGTATGTATTTTAATACTTTCGGGGAAACAACATATACTCCGGTGTTAACAATAAAATCAAATTTAGGTTTTTCTTCAAACTCCAATAGCTTTCCTTCTTCATCCACCTTACATATTCCGTAAGGAATTGTAAAATTCTTGGTGGAGCCTATTATTGTTAAAATATTGTTTGACTCTTCATGATATTTTAGAATGGATTTAAAATCAGCTTTAATAATCACATCACAATTTGTAACGAAAAAGTCTTTTGAAACCTTCCCCTCAAGATACTTTAACCCACCAGCTGTTCCCAATGGAATTTTCTCTTCTAAAAATTCATAATTAAGATTGTCCTTTGAATCCTGAAAATAAAATTTAATAATGGAGGATTTGTAATTAACAGAAATATAAAACTTGGATATTCCCCAAGGCAAGAAATGTTCTAAAATATAATCTATCATAGGCTTATTCTCTATCGGGATCAATGCCTTAGGGAAAATCTTTGTGAAAGGATCCAGTCTTTTCCCCTCTCCTCCTGCCATTATTACAACATCAACATTTAAATTTTGTTTCTCTTTTTTTGTTGACTTTAGTCCAAAAAAATCCTCTTTTATGATCAAATCTACAAAAAAACCATTATCAAGTACAGGTATGTGCTTTATAATAGGATTTTCTAAAAATATCCTTTTAACTTCTCTGAGAGAATAGTTTATATTCACATATTTGAAGTTCCTGGTCATAATTTCATTAACCGGAGTATCAAGGTCAATTCCCTTTAAAACAGCCCTTCTGAAATCTCCGTCCGTTAAAATTCCCTTCATTTTTCCCTTATGATCAACAACAATTACAACTCCCTTTCCGTTTGTATCCATCTTTTTTACCGCTTCTCTAAGGCTTGTATCAACAAGAGAAACAAAATTTTCAATCTTTTTTATCATTCCAAATCCTTAAACTTAATAAGCTTTCCCTCTTTTATTGTTCTTTTTACTCTCCTATTTAATACTGTATTATAAAACTCAATACCAATTCCATCGTTTAATGGTCTCTTACCTATAATATTCTCTGCTGTGAGCTTTTCCCCTTTCTCTATTTTTTTCTTTGCATAAATTCCTCTTCTTGCCACATTTACAGCATCTTTCTCTCTCTTAACAATAGTTTGCTTAAAGCCGTTTCCAAATGATTTTTCCACTTCTCTTATTTCAGTAACCATTTTTTTAAAATCATCTTTATTCAAAGACATCTTTTGATCAGGTCCGGGAAGATTGTTGTCCAGCGTAAAGTGCTTTTCAACAATTTTTGCTCCCAATGAAACAGCAGCGATAGTCATATGCCATCCTTTTGTGTGATCAGAAAAACCAATTTCATAAGGAAAAGCGGTTTTCAATGTTTTTATAAAATTGAGATTTATCTCTTCAGGTTTCGGGGGATATAGTGAAACACAATGTAAGATTGAAATATTTTTGTTTTTTTCCTCTTCAATCCACTTTACAGCCCTTGAAATCTCATCAAATGTTGAAAATCCTGTTGAAATAATTACAGGTTTTTTCGTTTTAGCAATCTTTTTTATTAAAGGAAAATTTGTAATATCAAGGGATGCTATTTTATAAAGAGGCATATTTATTTTCCTTGAAATTTCAAAGGAAATATCATCAAAAACACTTGCAAAAAATAAAATTCCTTTCCTATCTGCAAACTCTTTTAATTCTATCCACTCCTTTTCTCCAAACTCCAGAGATCTCATAAGATTATAGATGTCAGATTCTGTGTGTTCAAACCCTTTGTGTTTTATGGAATAAAAGCTCTCTGTATGAAAAATCTGAAATTTCACGGCATCTGCTCCCGCTTCTTTTGCCGCATCCACTAACTCTTTTGCCAAACTTAAATCACCATTATGATTAATTCCCGCTTCCGCTATAATAAAAACACCTTTCTTATTTATCACACTATTTTCTCCTTAAAATCTTACAACAATACCCGCGTCAGTTGAAAATCCTCCCAACTTGATTATAGTCTCTTCTCCTTCATCATTTTTAAAAGAATAATCCGCCTTTGTGTAACCAAATTCAAAGGAGAAACTAACAGGGGAAATAATTGGGATTCTCAGGCCTCCCCCAAAATAGGTTCCCCCAGTGGAATCTTTATAATCCGAAATATCTGTTTTTTCCTGAAATCTCATATTCAAAAGTCCGGCCTTTATAAAAAATCTATTTCCGAATTTAATACCATAAAAAATCGGATTCATCTCAATATAGGTTTCCTCTTTGAAATAAGTAGTTCTACCATATTGAGATTGATGAGATAGTTTCAGAAAAAAGCCAAGACTTCTAAAAACATTAATATTAAGCTCTCCTCCATATCTCAAAAAGTTTATTCCGTAAATCTCTTTTATATTTTCATCTGATATCCATTGATTCCCTGCAAAAATAACAACAGAGCCTCTTTCCGCATAAACAAGATTTAGGAAAAATATTAATGATATAAGTAATAGTAATATCCTTTTATTTTTCATTTTCCCTCCAAATTAAAAACAAAACTTTTAAGAGAATCTACTTTAAAACTAACAAAATTAAGAGATTTTAATAATCCCTCCCTTAATAGTCTGTATATTACAAGCGTTTGCTTCTCTTCATCCAAATCCTTTATATTTCTTCTCATTTTATCTTCCGAAAGTTCTCTTTGATTAAGAATAAAGTCTTCCACAGTTTTTCTTTTTTCACTCAATTTTAAAGCAAGTTCACTATCATTCTCTTTTATGATTTTAACAATATTTTTAACCCGCTTTTCTCCAAAAATAGATGATAAATAAATAAAATAAAGGTCCAAAACCTGTTCCGGTTCAATCTTCATCTTTATCAGGTCATTGGAGAACCGCAAGGAACATCATCGGGAAGGAATGGTATAACAGGTTTTCCGTTAATATTTGCCGCTAAAAGCATACCATTTGATAAAAAGCCTCTTAGTTTTTTAGGTTCAAGGTTCTTAACAACAATTATTTTTTTGTTAATTAATTCTTCTGGTTTGTAGTATTGCTTAATTCCTGCTAAAATCTCTCTCTTTTCTTCACCTATATCAATTTTTAGTCTATAAAGTTTATCAGCTCCCTCTATCTCAATAACTTCAAGGATTTTAGCTACAACCATTTCAACTTTCTTAAAATCTTCAAACTTTATATACTTTCTTTCTTCAGTAATTTTCTCCTTCTCTTCACCCATTTTTTTATCCTCCTCTTTATTTTCTTTGAAAAATTCATCTTTATCAACCCTTGGAAATAGCTGAGGTAATTCTCCAAGTTTTATATCGGTATCCACAGAGCTAAAATTAAATTTAAACTCCCTTTCAGGAATTTCTTTGATTCCTATAGCTTTCAATACCTTTGCTGAAGCATCGGGCATTATAGGATAAACAAGATAGAAAACACCTCTTATGGATTGTATGAGGGAGAGTAAAATTTTAGAAACTTCTTCAGTCTTTCCCTCTTTATTAAGTTTCCAGGGTTCCTTTTCCACAATAAATCTGTTTAAATCTCCCACGAACCCCCATAATCTTTCAAGAGCTCTATTTATCTGATATTTATTAAAATAATCTACATACTCTTTTCTTAATGATTCATATTCCTTTTCCAGATAAAGCTTTCCTTTATAAGCAGGAATTTTGGAGGAAAAATATTTCTTTGCCATTCCCCAAACCCTGTTAACAAGATTTCCAAGATCATTTGCAAGATCAGAATTTACTCGGTGGATAAAACCTTCATGGGAAAAATTACCGTCTATTCCTATTGGAATTTCTCTTAAAACAAAATATCTTAATGCATCCGCTCCGAAATTATGAATTAAAAGATATGGATCAAGAACATTTCCGATTGATTTTGACATTTTTTTCTTATCTTTAAGCCACCAACCATGAGCTATAATCTTCTTGGGAAGCTCAAGGCCTGCTGCCATAAGAAAGGCAGGCCAATACACCGCATGAAATCTTAAAATATCTTTTCCAATCAAATGAACATCTGCAGGCCACCATTTTTTAAACTTTTTTTCATCTGTTCCATAGCCGACACCGGTAATATAATTATGCAGAGCATCGAACCAAACATATATTGTCTGCTCCGGATCAGAAGGAACTTTTATCCCCCATTTCACAGTTGACCTTGTTATACTAAGATCCTTAAGCCCTCCCTTAACAAAGGAGACAACCTCATTCATCCTTCCTTCAGGGACTACAAATTCAGGATTTTCCTCATAAAATTTTAAAAGTTTATCCTGATATGAGCTTAATTTAAAAAAATAAACATCCTCTGAGACTTTTTCCGTAGGCCTTCCGCAATCGGGACAGATTTTCCTTCCCTCAGAATCCTCCTCTGCATCATCGGAGATGTAGTTTTCACAGCTTACACAATACCATCCTGTATAGACTCCTTTATAGATATCACCCTGTTTTAATAATTTTTCGAAAATCTTCTGGACTCCCTTTTCATGAAAATCCATTGTTGTTCTAATGAAAAAATTATAATCTATATTGAGCTCTCTCCATAGGGTCTTAAATCTTTCCACCACCTTATCCGCCAGTTCTATCGGGGTGGTATTTTTTTCCTTAGCAGATTTTTCAATTTTTTGCCCATGTTCATCTGTACCAGTAAGATAAAATACTTCAAATCCCATTATTTTTTTAAACCTGCTTATTGCATCCCCAATAATAGTGGTATAGGAATGCCCTATGTGGGGAACATCATTAACATAGTATATGGGAGTCGTTATATAATATTTTTTCATCATCCTCTCCTTAATGTGCTTTTAATAAGAGAGAGAGCTTCCTCTCTTGCTTTTATATCTGATCTGAAAATTCCTCTCACTGCTGAAGTTACAGTCAAAGATTTGGGTTTTTTTATACCCCTCATTGTCATGCACATATGTTCCGCTTCTATCACAACCATTACCCCATAAGGTTTAAGATGCTCATAGAGAGTATCAGCAATTTGAGTGGTCAGTCTCTCCTGAAGTTGAAGTCTTTTTGAGAAAGCATCAACAACCCTTGCAATCTTACTTAAACCCACAATTCTTCCTTTTTTCGGAATATATGCAACATGGGCATATCCTGCAAAAGGCAACATATGATGTTCACACATTGAGTAAAGGGGAATATCTTTCACCATAACCATCTCTTCATGGCCTTCTTCTATAAAAGTTTTTAGGTGTTTAGAGGGATTCTGGTACATACCAGCAAAAATTTCTTTAAACATTTCCGCCACTCTGTAAGGAGTATCCACCAAGCCCTCTCTTTCAAGATCTTCGCCAAGTCCCTCCAAAATTAACCTAACACCCTTTTTGATAAGCTCCTCGTCAAACTTTTTCTTTGTCAAATTAAAGCTCCTTCTTTTTGTTATTTATTTTAGCTCATTTACTCCCTTTATGCAATTAGTCTCTTTGCATTAAAAACAATATTACCACCAGGAATGTTTTTTTATACTGTTTTGAGAAGCAAAAAATATCATGTTTCTTACTATTCTTTTAAGGTACTCATCTGTTTCTTTATCCTCATCCTTTCCTGAATAATAGGTCATCCCAAAAGGAAGTATAAATAATCCCATGTGAATAAGAGGAACGATTAAATTGGTTATTGCACTTTGGCTACCATCCTCAGCTGCAGCAGAGATAACTGCAACAGGTTTTCCTTGAATTATTTTATTTCTTGTATTTTCCAAAGAGGTCATTCTCTCAATTAAATTCCACATTAGAGCGGAAGGAGCATACCAATGAACAGGAGTAGCAAAAATAAGTCCATCTGCCTCCTTCATCATATTTGCAATCTTTTCAAAATCATCACCTAAAGAAAAACATCTTTGAGGAGTACACTCTTTCAAATCTTTTAATAAACAGGCTTCACATCTTTTTATATTATAATTTTTCAAAAGTATGGATTTAAATTCATGCCTCTCTTTTAAAAATTCATTCTTTACAAGGTTTAACATTTTTGCATTTAGACCGTTTTCTCTATAAGAGCCATTAATAGCTAAAAACTTCATTGTTACATCTCCTTCTTCTTTTTTTTCCCTTTTTTCCTCTTCTTTTTACTCTCCTTAGAATTTTTTATAAAATCAACAGGTAGAAAATAGATTTTTTGTCTAAATATATCTACCGAAGCTATTAGAACTTTTATTCTGTCCCCAATGCTAAGTCCTTTTTTTGTCCTTCTCCCAATTATATTCAATCTTTCCCTGTCCAGCTCATAATAATCATCACTTAGTTCATAATAAGGGATTGAACCTTCTACAAAAAACTCCTCGAGTTCAACTATAATTGCAGACTGAGTAAAATTTGTGATTCTTCCATAGAGCTCCTCTCCTACCTTTTTTTTCATAAATCTTATAATTCTCCACTTTATAAGTTCTTTTTCAGCCTCATCAGCCATTCTCTCAGTTTTTGATGTTTGAGCTCCAATCTCCTCCAATTCCGACACAGAATAAAAGTTCTTC
>JALXDT010000284.1 GCA_027070475.1 Candidatus Aminicenantota bacterium
AATATGATAAAATGCTTAATATTAAAATCAACAGTGCAACAGTAAAAACTTTTTTCATCTCTCCTCCTGAAATTAAATGCCGTTCTATTATACGAGTTTATTTTATCTTTGTTTGACTGTTTATTATAGCATACATATAAATCCATAATATTATTTACTTAAAAATTTTTTAAGTAATCAGATGACAGTGTAAATGATGTAACCTCAAACGATATAGAGTAATGAATTGTTGCTGGTTTTTAGAGTGAAAAGAATGTTCTTGAATACTTTTCGTTTTTATTTTATAATATCACACTTTAAGCGGCGCTATCGTCTAGCCAGGCCTAGGACGGGTGGTTCTCAGCCATCAAACCGGGGTTCGAATCCCCGTAGCGCTGCCATTTTAATTTTCTATTTCTTCTTTCAGCTCATTTAAGAACAACAAAGCTTGAAGCGGTGATATTTCATTAATATTAATCTTTTTTATTTTTTCCTTTATTTTTTCAAGTTTTTTCACATCTTCATTTTCTGACTCTCTCTTCCCGAAGTCAAATATTGTCTTTCCCTGAAGTTTTTCTTTTATTTTTTTTCTTTCAATTATCCCATCTCTTCTTTCTATTGAAAGTAAGATTTCTTTTGCTCTCTTTACAACAGAATCAGGTATACCGGCAAGTTTGGCAACATCTATTCCAAAGCTTTCATCACTGGGGCCCTCATAAACTTTGTAAAGAAAAATAATTCCTTTCTTGCTCTTTCTTACGGTTGTATGATAATTTTTAACCCTTTTTAGATACTCTTCAATTGTTGTTAATTGATGATAATGAGTTGCAAAAAGAGTTCGCGGTCTGATTTTTCCATTGCTGTGGAGATATTCAATAACAGACCAGGCTATTGCCATTCCATCATAGGTTGATGTCCCTCTGCCTATTTCATCAAGAAGAATGAGACTTTTGTTCGTGGAATTATTTAAAATATTGGCTGTTTCCACCATCTCAACCATGAATGTGGATTGCCCCCCACCAAGGTAATCGGATGCTCCGATTCTTGTGAAAATTCTGTCTGTCAGTCCGATTTTTGCTGAACTTGCGGGTACAAAGGAACCGATTTGGGCGAGAAGAGTGATTAGAGCCACCTGCCTCAGATAGGTGGATTTTCCTCCCATGTTCGGTCCTGTAAGAATTATAATCTGATCTGTTGTGGTATTAAGGAAGGTATCATTTGGAACAAATGGATTTGGATTAAGTTTTTCAACAACAGGATGCCTTCCCTGAACAATCTCAATTGTTTCTCCTTCATAAACAACAGGTTTTTTGTAATTATTTCTGATTGCCACTTCAGCAAGGGAAAGCAGCGAATCAAGTGTAGCGAGAGCTTCGGATGTTTTGAGTATTCTTTTAACCTCTTTTTTTACCTGTTTTCTTATATCAACAAACAATTCGTATTCCAATTTCTTAATTTTTTCTTCGGCTCCCATTACCATATCTTCATATTTTTTTAATTCTTCCGAGATATACCTTTCTGTATTTACAAGTGTCTGTTTTCTTATAAAATCAGGAGGTAAATCTTTTCCTCTCAAAGCTGCTTTTGATATTTCAATATAGAAACCGAAAACTTTATTGTATCCGACTCTTAATGTGTTTATCCCTGTTCTCTTTCTCTCCTTTTCTTCAAGGGAAGCAATATACTCTTTTCCGGAAAAAGAGACTTTTCTTAACTCATCAAGCTCATTTGAAAACCCGTCTTTTATTATTCCACCTTCGGTAATATTGTATGGAGGATTATCAATAATAGCTTTTTCTATAAGCTTTTTTATATCATCAAGTGTGTCTATCTGATTAAAAATTTTTTTTAATAGAGTTGACTTACTATCTTTTAAATATAGCTTAATTTCCGGGAGTTTTTCAACAGAATATAAAAGTGAGATCATATCTTTCGGGTTTGCATTCTCCGAGGATATTTTAGAAGAAAGTCTATCCAAATCAAAAATATTTTTTACCCTTTTTCTAAGCTCTCCTCTTAATACAGGGTTATTAACAAGCTCTTCCACAGAATCCTGTCTCTCCTTAATTAAATCTATGTTTAAAAGGGGTTGAAGAAGCCATTTTTTAAGAGTACGGCTTCCCATTGAAGTCTCTGTCATATCAAGAACCCAAAATAGAGAGCCTTCTTTCTTTTGAGATCTTATCTCTTTAAAAATTTCAAGAGTTCTGAGAGAGATTGAATCTATCACCATATAATCATTTTTTTTGTAGGATCTTATTGTCTTAAATTCCGGTAAGTTCCCTTTTCTTACCTTTTTTAAATATCTGAAAAGTCCGCCTGCAGCCGAAAGGGAAAGCATGCTCTTTTCTATTCCGTAACCTTCCAAAGTTTTAACTCCAAAGCTCTCTTTTATAACCCTTATTCCTTCTTCAGGAGTAAAATACCAATCCTCTATTTCATTGAGTAAAACACTTTTATTTTCAAAGGAACTTAGTATCTCATGAATAACTGATTCTTTGGATTCCTGAAAAACAATTTCCGAAGGGGAAAATTTACCAAGTTCTTCCTTTAGCCTGCTGAGATTAAAATCATTTTTTTCTTCGGTTGTAAAAGATTCTCCGGTTGAGATATCAATAAAAAAAAGCCCCCAATCTTTATTTTCAATGTAGATTCCCGCAATAAAGTTATTTTCTTTTGTATCCTCATATTCAAGAGCTGTTCCCGGAGTCAAAACCTTAACCACTTCTCTTTTAACTATTTTCTTTGCTTTCTTCGGATCTTCCACCTGTTCACAGACAGCAACTCTCTTACCAGCATCCAACAATTTTTTAATATATGTTTCTGCTGCATGATAGGGGAAACCACACATAGGAATCGGATTTTCTTTATTTTTATCTCTTGAAGTTAAAGCAATGTTTAAAATCTTGGCTCCTTCCACAGCATCTTCAAAAAACAGCTCGTAAAAGTCTCCCATTCTGTAAAGAAGGATAGAATCTTTGTATTCCCCCTTGATTTCAAGATATTGTTTCATTACAGGAGTTAAGTTTTCTTTTTTCTGTATCATTATTTTATGGTGGCGGAGAGGGTGGGATTCGAACCCACGGTCCCGGTTTTGCCGGGACAATCGCTTAGCAGGCGACCCTGTTCAGCCACTCCAGCACCTCTCCGCAATCCCTATATTTATATATGAAAAACAGGAAAAAATCAAGGAAAAATAGTTTATTCCAATGGTATTCAGGGGGAAAAGAATCGGGATGCTTCGAATGGATGCAAAATTAAGGAAAATATTCTACATATTCTATGTATGATTTAATTGATAAAAGAAAAAGGATTGAAGAGAGAAAATTTGGTTAAAAAAAGGAAGAAAATCCAAAATTTCGGGTAAAGTGAAATTCAATCTTAAATGAAACATATTATAAATTTTGAACAAAGATTTTCAAATAATCCCCTTATTATCTAACTTATCCAGCTTCTGGGTGGAAAAGAAATAATAGGTTGTTTTTTCCTTATTTTCATATTATACTAAGGGAGGTAGGGCAAAATGAATTTAGTATTGATAAATCTGATTAAAAAAATTTTGGAAAAAAAATTATCAGGAGTTCTTATTGGAGAAAAGAATGGAATTAAAAGAGAGCTTTTTATTGAAAAAGAGGTAATAGTTTTTTCAAAGAGTACCGCAGAAGAAGAACACCTGGGAAATATTTTATTCTCATTGAATTTAATTAATGAAGAAAGCTATAAAAACTTGCATCAATATATAAATAATGCTCTCTCTAAAGGGGAAAAATTAGGAAGGAAGTTAGTTCAAGAAGGTATTATAACACCAACACAGCTACTTACTGCTTTAAAGTATCAATTAAAAAAAATATCATTAGCATTAATT
>JALXDT010000285.1 GCA_027070475.1 Candidatus Aminicenantota bacterium
GAATAATACCCGCAATATTTTTAAGAGGATACAAAGGAGAAAAAGAGAAAGAAGGGGGAGAGGTTTTATCATTGGATCCATTTGTTTATGGGGACGAAGCCTGTCTTTTAAAAAGGAATTTGCCAGAGCTTAGAGTTTTTGTAGGTAAAGACAGGGTTAAAAATATGAAAAAAGTAGAAGATAAAAACATAAAAGTTTTTATTCTTGATGATGGATTTCAATATTTCGGAGTTAAAAAGGATATTGAGATAATTATCTTTGATAAAGAGAAAAAGCCTTTTTTAAGAAGAGATTTTATTATTGAAACAAGAAAAGCGGATTTTGTTGTAAAAACCAACAATAAGGATGATTTTTCTTTCCACTATTCTGTAAAAGGGGTTTACAACAGTTCAGGCAAAACTGAAGATGACAATAAAATATTTGTCGCTTTTTGCGGAATAGGAAATCCCGAATCTTTTAAAAAAACTCTTCAGGATAATAAAATTCTGTTTGAGAGTTTTATTGTTTTTCCGGACCATTATGAATATAAGGAAAAAGATGTAAAAAAACTTTTATCCTATGGGAAAAGCTTAATAACAACTGAAAAGGATTTTGTAAAACTTGAAAAATATGGTATAAAAGAGCTCTACTACTTAAAAATAGAAACAGTTTTGAGCGAAAAATTTAAAAAGGAGTTTTTGGAGAAAGTTGAAAAAGAGTTCAAATCATAAATTAGAATATTTTCTTTATAGAATTATTGAATTTTTTATAAAATTAACACCCCCTTTTGCTTTACCTATTTTCTATAAAACTCTGAGTTCTCTTTTTTATATAATTGGGAGACGTTATAGAAAGATCATAAAAACAAATCTAAAAATTGCTTTTCCTCAAATGGATGAAAGAACCAAGGATGAATATGTAAAAAAAAGCTTTTATTATCTCGCAAAACTTATTGTTGATCTTACAAAATATGAAAAAATCTCAGATATTGAAAAAATAATGGAAGTGGGTGATGTATCAAGCTTAAGAGAGGCTTTAAAAGAGGAAAATGGAGTGATTCTTATTTCCGGACATTTTGGTAATTGGGAGATGGGGCTTTTGTGGATAGGAAAACATATAAGAAAGGTTAATGCAATTGTAAGAACAATGGATAATCCATATGTAGAAAAAAAGCTGAGAAAATTCAGAGAGCAGACCGGAAATAAAATTATCCCCAAGGATATGAGGGCAGCCGCAAGGAGTTTGAAAGCCCTTAAAAACGGAGAATTTTTAGGTATTATGGTTGATGTAAGCCAGCAAGAAAAGGAAGGAGTTTTTGCTAATTTTTTCACCCTTGAAGCATCCACAACACCAACCCCTGCAAAATTTCATCTCAAAACAGGAGCTCCGATTATTCCTGTCTTTACAATTCCTGTGGGAAAAAAGTATAAAATATATTCTCTTCCTCCTGTTAATGTAAAGCTGACAGGGGATAAAGAAAAGGACACTCTCTTAATAACAGAGGAGATAAACAGACTTCTTGAAAGAGAAATTACAAAATATCCTCAATACTACTTCTGGTTTCACAAAAGATGGAAGCATAGACCCGGTGGTAAGGAATATCCGTATTAATTTATTATTAAAGTGTTATAATACATAATGAAGAAAAAAATATCCAAAATATTGAAAATCTCTTTTTTTGTTATAATAATCATAGTATTAACTATTTATTTTATAAGCGGGATTTCATTTTTCAATTATAAACCCGAAAGTAGCAACACCTATTTATGGGCTGAATATCATGTTCATTCAACCCTATCCGACGGAATTTTCCTGCCTGAAAAAATTGCCAAACAAGCGAATAAAGTGGGAGTTAGGTTATTAATTTTAACTGACCATGGAGCTCCCAATTTAAAATCCCCTCTTTTAAGAAAAAAAGCGTACAATGTTTTTATTGTCGGAGGTTCTGAGAGTGCTTTGCCAGAAGGACATCTCAATTCTTTCGGATATAATAAAATTCCCCTTTTTAAGCTTCCTCCTTTTCCTCCCGATGCTATCTCTGATATTAAGGAGTGGGGAGGATTTACTGTTGTTACATATCCGGAAGATCCGGAGCAGGGATGGCACTATTGGGAAGATGATCTTAATCCGGGAGGGCTTGAGATAATTAATCTTTCAACATATTTCAGAAAACTCTCCCTTTTCGGAAAAATAAAATCATACCTCTATCTTCCGTTTTCAAGGTATAGCTTTTTAAAATATATAAGAAAGCCTCACTTTGCTTTTAAAATGTGGGATAAAATATTAAAGAGAAAAAAAGTATGGGGCTTTTATGCGACAAATGCCCATGGAAGAACCCCCATAACAAAAAAGATTAAAATCAAAGAACCTTCATACAGTAAGATGTTTTCTCTTTTAGCTCTGGGGATTAAAAAAAAGTTTGAAGAAAAGCCTGAAAAAGCTGTAAGAGAGGGACATTTCTTCTCAATTTTAAGAGGAGCGGGTGAACCTCAGTTTTTTGATTTTTATGGAGTTTGTTGTAACAAAGTTTTTGAGCAGGGAGACTTTATAGAAGGAAATCCTTCACTTTTTATAAAGCTTAAAACAAAAAAAATAAAATATAAAATTGTTGTGATAAAGGATGGAGTTAAGTTTAGAGAAGTTTCAAATTCTGACATTTCTATTCAAAAGGTAGATTCAGGAATTTACAGGGTTGAAGTATATCTTTTAAATCATCCGCTTTTAAAAAATGATGTTCCTTGGATAATTTCAAACCCGATTTTTGTAAACAATCATTTTCAGGAGAATGAAAAAAAGAAGTTAGAATTTAGTGATGTGAGAAGAATCCCCCTTAATCTGGATAATTTTCATCCTGAAAAGAATAAAAGCTCGAAAATCAGCTATAAAAAAGAAAACAATTTTTATGTTTTTAAATATTTCCTCTCAAAAAAGAGTGAAAGGAATCCTGATGTTTGGTGTTCTATTGCTCTGAGGGAAAAACAAAAAACAAAGGATTATGATGGCTTTTATTTTGTCGGGGAAAGTAAGGATTATATGAGATACTGGGTTGAGATTAGAAATGAGGAGGGAAACTTTTATTCCTCTTTTAAGCTCTATCCTGACAGAGAGAATAAAGTTCTAATTCCATTTAAAAAATTTTATAGAATCTATGGCAAAAGGATAAAGAAAAAACCTGACACAATAGACTCCCTCTTTATTTCCATTAATGGCTTAAATTCAGTTTCTAACTTTTCATCAATCGTTAAAATCAAAGAATTCGGGTTTTATAAAAAATGATAACTTTTACATTGTATTCCCGTATTATTAAGATAAAATCATCAAGGAGGTTTAAATGAAAAGAAAAGGTTTTATAATTTTTTCCATTATTATTCTGTTTTTATTTACTTCTGCAGTTTATTCAGACGAGGGTATGTATCTTCCGTTTAAAATTCCTTCTCAAATATTTCAGAAGATGAAAAAGATGGGTTTTACTCTCAGTGAGAGTGATGTATTCAGTATGAGTAAACCATCTTTGAGTCAAGCGGCTATTATCATTGACGGAGGAACAGGTTCTTTTGTCTCCAAAAATGGATTGATTTTAACAAATCATCATGTGGCATTTATGGCAGCTCAGAGACAGAGTTCTGTAAAGGCTAATCTCATCAAAAATGGTTTTCTTGCAAAAACAATAAAAGATGAGATTCCTGCTCCCGGCTACAAAGCCTATATTTTAAAAGAGGTTAAGGATGTAACCTCAAGGGTTCTTAAAGGTGTGAGCAAAAAACTGCCTCCGAAAAAAAGGTATAAGGTTATAGAGAAAAATATTAAAAAAATAATAAAGAAAGAAGAAGGGAAGTCAGGTGATTATAAG
>JALXDT010000286.1:0-551 GCA_027070475.1 Candidatus Aminicenantota bacterium
ATAGATGCTGGATATGTTCAAACAAAAAACTAAAAGAGTATGGCTTTTCCCCTCAATTCACTTTTGAAAATAAAATTTCGGATGTTATTGAGTGGTATATTAATAAGGGTTGGCTTTAAAGTTTAACCTTTAACCTTTGATAAAACCGATTTTTTCTTATACTCCATTGTTATTTCTTTATCCCTTCTATCATCTATCATTATAACAGTAACTACTCTCCTTGCTCCTTTTTTAAAACTTACTTCATGGATTTCTTTTGCAATTTTAAAAAGCTCATCAAGCCCTCCCTCTATTATTGTAGCAGTTGGAGAAAGTTCATATTTCAATCCGGATTTTTTAACGATTTCTAAAGCTTCAGCAACATATTCACTAACACCTGTTCCCTCTTTTGGAGGAGAGGGCATTATTGTAATCTGAAGCATTGGCATTGCAAATTTCCTCTAATTTGAAGAACAAACATTTTTTATTGTAAAGTTCAGGTTTTTTCCTTCTGTATTTGTCTTTTCTGAAAACAAATTTAGTTTTAAGGTAGAAAATTTAACATTGTAGAT
>JALXDT010000286.1:561-3817 GCA_027070475.1 Candidatus Aminicenantota bacterium
AACATGGTAGATTGTGGCTGAAGTATTTAAAACTTCATACTTTCTTCCATTTATGGAAATATCCCTACCACAGGAGACATCACCCGTTTCATTAAATTTAACTATAAAAAAATCAGTATTTTTTTTCTCTTTAAAGGAATCAGTGTAGCCACAGGAAATAAGTCCCCCTCCTTTCACACTTTTTAGGGAATAAAGGAGATCAGTAAGCTTACCGCCAATATCTTTGTGCCAAATAAGTTTTCCGTTTTTATCTATCTTAATTGTAATAGCATCCCCCAATCTTCCCCTGAAAACTCCTCCAACTGCTTCTTCAGGAGTATAACCTACTGCCAAGTAGCCGTCTGACAATTCATCAACGCCCAAAAGATAGCTCTTATAAAAATTACCATACCTTTTCTGCCATAATATATTACCTTTTTTATTGAGTTTTAGAATCCATGCATTTAAACCTCTTTCTCTTGTAGCAAATGTTCTCGTCCAACCGACAGCTAAATAATTACCGTCCGATGTTTCAATGATATCACTCCCATTCTCCTCTTTATCTCCTCCGTACAGTTTCTGCCATTGAACCTTTCCGAATTTATCCAATTTTACTATCCACATATCCCCCCATTTTTTTTTGTTTCTAACCGCCTTTCCAATTACAATACAACCACCGTCAGAAGTTGCTTTTACTTTATTTACTTCATCAACACCCTTTCTCAGATAGGCAAAGCTCCATATTACTTTTCCTTTTTTATCAATTTTCATAGCTATTAAATCTAAACCTGTTTTGGGAGAATTTACAAGAGTTTCACCAACTGCTATGATACCACCGTCTTTTGTTCTATCCATTGACATAAAAATATCTCCCCATTTTGACCAAAAAACTTTTTGCCAGACGATATTCCCGTTTTTGTTTACCTTGATAAACCAGAATTTTCCGATTCTTATATTTGACTTACTCCATGAAAAAGATGTTCCCCCAATAATAAAGTTTCCATCAGTTGTTTCAACTACTGTTGCAGTTCTCTCCTCTTTAGGAGCGGGAAAGTATTTTTGCCACTCAACTATTCCTTTTTTACTTAACTTAATAAGGACAAAATCTTTTCTTTTATCATATTCTTTTGTTGTTCCGCTTATTACATAACCTCCATCTGAGGTAGGATAAACAGCCATTGATTTTTCTGTACTGTTCGAACCAGCAAAAACCACCCAACTATCTTCAGAAAACATTATGTTGCTAAAGAAAAAGGTTGCAAGTAAAAAAAAGAAAATAACTTTCTTCATCTTACTCTCCATATACTTTTTTATATTTAAATATTTCATAAAAGAAAATGAAAGTCAAGAAAGCAAATGAAAAGCTCTTCAATTACGCTTTCTTGTTTTTTTAGCAAGAATTTTCTTTTAATTTAAATATTTTTTTAGAGACTATATAAAATTTTTTATACCCAGCTTTTTTAATTTACTTTCTTTAGGAACTCCTTGATTATCCCATTCTCTCTCCTCGTAGTACATTTCCAACCACCTTGAAAAGACTTCTTTTGTAAGATACTTGTCTTTAAAAATGCCTGATAAATGTTTTTCTTTAAAGAATCTTTCAGGTAATGTATCATCATCTCTTTTTCTGCCATTTTTAATATTATATAATCTTGTAATGTTTGATATTTTTTCCCCCAGTTCCATTAGAGATTCAACGCTTGTATTAAAACCAGTAATATTATTTATTAAAGGAACGAATCTATCAAGATCATAAGGGACAAAATCACAAACTATTAAAGAATTCCTCGCATTTATATTATCCTGTCCCTCTTTTACAAATTTCGGAGTATTCTCAAAATTAAGAAGCCCGTTCATTTCAGCAGTTGCAGACCAAAAACGAGTGTGACTGGCAAAATCAGATGTTGCTAACACAAGCCCCATAGAAGCACAACCCTTTATGTTGACACCTGAAAGTTCCATTCCCGCTATCTGAATAGCATAATATTCACTACCCTTCTTTATTGCTTCTGAAGCTCTTTTAGTACCTTCAGCCAGCAAATCTCCGATTCCTTTTCTGTAAGCTATTTTTTTTATCATGGAAAACAAAGCATCTTTATTTCCAAAATTTAGCTCTATTCCACCGGTATCTTCCAGAGAAATGGCTCCTTTTTCAAAAGCTTCCATAGCAAAGGAGATTACAACTCCGGTTGAGATTGAATCCAAACCTAAATCATCCACTAAATAATTTGCATAAGCAATAGCTTTCGGATCACCTATCCCACATCCAGAACCAAGATAAGCTGTGGTCTCGTATTCCGGTCCTTCAAGCTCAAACTCATCCCATTTTGAAAGTTTTGAACATAAAATAGCACAATTATAACACCCCACACTCTTCCAGTTCAATTCTTTTTTCATTGATTCAGAAGTTATTTTTTCATAATCTTCAAATTGAACACCCTGAAAATTTCTCGTTGGTAAAAATTTACCATCTTCCTGTCCCATTCTTATCCACATCATTGTTCCAAGTTCGTATCGTTTTTTTCTGTTAGGATGCGAAATTATATCTTTAGTCAATTTCTTGTTTACTTCCATAAATTTTTCCCTGTTAAAATATTCTATCTTTTCATTACCTTCCAAAACAACAGCTTTGAGATTTTTAGAACCCATTACAGCACCTGAACCTCCTCTCCCGAATTGTCTGTAGTAGTCTGTTCCAATACATGCATATCTGACAAGATTTTCTCCTGCTGGCCCAATTGCGGCAACTCTTGATCTCGGATACTTTTCCTTTAAAATCTTTTCTGTTTCAAAAATTCCTTTTGTGGCATAGTCCTGGGCATAAGTGTCTTTCCAGGCTTGGTAAATGTCTTCCTTATCTAATAATTTTGCCTTTTCGTAGGATAGTGGTTCTTTATCAGCAAGCTCTTCTAAAAGTTTTTCATTGTCTTTTAAGGTAATCAGGTAGTAACTAGGAACGACTTTGCCGTCTATGAAATCAGAAGTGTAAAGGGCGATAAACTGAGTACTTCCTGCTTGTTTTGCATAAGAAAATATTTGTCCGCCATTGATTAAAGTCTTTTTCCACTCGTCTTGAAACTCCTTTCCTGCTGTTTTACATTCAATAATCAGCAGTGATTTTCCAGAATTGTCCTTGATCATGATATCAGCGCGTCCTCCACTGGCACCGTGACCAACAGTCCATTTAGGTTCAAGTTCAATATGCCGTGGCTGATATCCTTTTTCAAAAAGTCGGTGAACACACTCAAAAACGACAAAATTCTCTTTCTGTGTGAAA
>JALXDT010000287.1 GCA_027070475.1 Candidatus Aminicenantota bacterium
TTCCATGAAAAAATTACTAATTATTTCCATCATTTTAGGAGTGATTTCCTTTATATCCTGTAAAAAAATAATTGAACCGAATTTAGAATTATCTATTGAGATTAAAGAACTCTATGATGATAATGCAGATTCAGTTTACGATAGAGCTTCTTTTTATATTTCAGTTATAAATCCCTCATCAAATGAGGTAAACTTTGAAAAATATACAAATGAATGTTTTGATAAAAACAATGATTTAATTTTCAAAGAAACTGTTATGGATCCTTATCCTTACACATTAAAGGGATTGGATAAATACACATGGGACAATATAAAGATAAAACTTAACTATGAAGGAAAAAGAGCAAAAAAATATAAATTTACACTTTTTTATTCTGATGAAAACAGGAGTTACTCCTCTTCGGCTGAAATAAACCTTTACTAAATCTCCTTTTTTTCAATGATTAGCTTTGTAACTCCTATAATTGCTCCTATAAAGAGCACAAAACCGCCCATCAAAAGATGTAGCGCGCTCATTTTTACCTCACTCATTAATATAGGACAAAACAAAAAGATGTCAAGTATTTTTATAAAAATTTAAAAATTGATATAATATTTTCATTGCCAATGTAGCTCAGTCGGTAGAGCAACTGATTCGTAATCAGTAGGTCGGGGGTTCAAGTCCCCCCATTGGCTTTAATTTCCAAAAGAGGAGGTAAAATGCAGAGTAAAGAAAAAAAATTGTGGGGATTTCCATTTACATTTTGGTCTGCCAATACAATTGAACTTTTTGAAAGAGCAGCATACTATGCTGTTGCATCTTTTGTTGTTATATACCTGCATGAAACTCTGGGGATGAGCCCAACTTTTTCGACCTTCTTAAATGGGACAATTCTCTGGGGAATAATATACTTTTTACCAATATTGAGTGGGACTCTTGCTGATAAGTATGGATTTAAAAAGTCTCTTACATTTGCCTTTATTCTGATTACTGCAGGATATTTTATAATGGGAACAGTTCAAAAATTCTGGCCTGCTGTTGTAGGACATACACAAAATATTGATTATACAATACCCATTGTAATTGGGATTGTTTTCATAGGAATCGGAGGCTCATTTGTAAAACCGTGTATTTCAGGTTCAGTTCAAAAGACATCAGGTGCTCTTGCCACACTTGGATTCGGAATATTTTATATGACTATAAATATCGGTTCAATGTTTGGGAGAACAGTATCTTACTTTGTCAGAGTTAAAATGGGAATTCCTGCAATTTTTTCTTATGTTGCCACCTCTTTTGCTTTCATAGGCCTGCTTGTCGTAATCTTTTTGTACAGAGAGCCAAAGTATCAGGAGACAGAAAGTGTTTCTGAAAAGGATTTACAGAAACCAAAGACATTAAAAGATGCCCTTATTGGAATGTTTATTGTATTAAAAAACTTAAAATTCGTATTCTTCTTAATAGTCATAGGCTTCTTCTGGTTTATATATGTTCAAATTTATAATCTTATTCCCCTCTTTTTAAGATTCATAGATAAGAATGCTCCTGTTGAGCTTTACACACTGATAAATCCTGTTATGATAGTTTTTCTTCAGCTCCTAATAACAAAGATATCCAAAAAATGGACACCTTTAAAATCAATTATGGTTGGTATCGGTATAACAGTCGTAGGAATGTTATTAAACACTGTTCCTTTTATATTCCATCTTGACCCTACTCTTAAAAAGAGTATTGCAGGGCTTATGATTCCAATAGGTGGAATATTTATGTTAATTTCAATTGCATCCATGGCTCTGGGAGAAATGTTTGCCTCTCCGAGAATTTATGAATACATTGGAGCAATAGCTCCTAAAGGGCAGGAAGGGTTATATTTAGGTTATGCAAATCTACCGATGGCAATAGGAACAATAGTCGGCGCTCCCATAGGAGGAATTTTCTTTCAACACTTTATTCTCAATCCTCACAATGCAGGAAAGCCTATTCAGGCCCCGATTATGTGGACTATTGTAGCTTTTATGGGTATTCTTTCAATAGCGGGAGTTATTCTTTATGATAAAATACTTTTAAAAAATAAAAAATAGGTGATAATTGAAAGGATAAAAGAACATAAAAGAAAATTTTATATTCTACTAATAGCCATTATAATTTTTCTGTTTTATTATAAAGCCTTAAATAACTATTTTTTCTCAGATGATTTTGAGTGGCTTTCAAGAGCTATCCTTTCTCAAGCCAATATTTTTGAGGTTTTTAAGCTTCACGGTAGAGATTTTAATCCTGTTTTTCTGATTTTTTTAACATCTATTATAAAACTATTCGGGCTCTCTCCTCTTGCAATAAGGTTTACCCTGTTAATTTTTTATATAATAACCGCAGCTTCTCTATTTTATATTCTTGAAAAAAGACTTGAATTTTCTCCTTTTCTCTCCTTTTCGTTAACTGTTTTAATTTTTATCAATGTTTTTTCCTCTGAATCCATTTTAAACCTATCAGCATCTGTTTACTTCCTCTCTTTTCTATTCTTTATTATCTCCGCAAATTTTTTGCTCAAAAAAAGGCATCTACTATTTGTAATCTTTTTCAGTCTGGCTTTTTTTACAAAAGAGGTAATTATACTGAGTTTAATCCCTCTTTTTATTGTTTCAGATAAAAAAGGGAAAAAAATTTGTGTGGGAACAGGAATAATTCTGATCTTATTCAGAATAATTCTTCAAATCTCTCAAACTGAGCAATATACTTCATTTATTAGTATAAAGTTGTTCTTTATAAAATTTTACTTTATTCTTTTGAGGTCAATTAATATCTCCCCCTACTCTATTAATCCAATATATGGAATTTTTGTTCTTTTCAGCATCTTTATCATGATAATCCTCTATATGGTTAAAATAGGAGAGAAGGATAAATTCTCAATTTCCATATTTTCCTTCTGGATTGTTTACACAATATTTTTTGCATTTCTTCCGAAACTCTCTTCAAGATATATTCTTTTCCCCTCAATAGGATTTATTACAATCTATTTTAGGATTTTTAACACCTTTTCAAAAAAATACAAAATTATAAACTACTTAATATCATTCTTTATTCTATTCTCCATGGTTTACAATTATCCTAAAATTCAGAAAGAAATTCAGGATTACAAAATTTTGGGAGAATTCTCAAGAAATTTTATAATTGAAGAAAAAAGAGAAATTTTAAAGAAAATAGATAAAAATTTAAAAACTCAAAAGATTGTAATCCTACAAAAGGATAAAACAAAATTAGTTTTCACATATGCCCAAATCTATGAAAGAAAGAATCTTCCAAAGCTTCTTCCTGTCAGAAAAAAAGCTGTTGGGGGAGTAATAAAATTAGAGGACCTTGTTCCAATCATTTTTTATCCTGAAAATATAGCAAAATTCAGATTAGAAAAATTTGACAACAATAAATTTATCGGAGAACTGATTTTTCTCAAATAGATTACTTAAAATTGTGCGATATATATGCTATTGAAAAATTAAAGGATGAAAGTTTATTCCAGGATGATAAAGAAGCGGAGACAAATGTGTAAACCGTGTTTCCGAAAACATAGCCAATTCCTCCGGAAAGAACGGATTGATATCCTGCAGCAAAAAGATGTCCGCTTTTAACATCACTTTTCCATGAAAGTGTTATAAAAGAGATATTTGAAAAAAAGTGAATCATAGAAAGACTTATAGGCTGTTTTAATGTATCACTATAAAAATCATTTTCACTTTTTAATAGTATTGAAAAATTAAAGGATGTTGCTCTCGAAGCAATAAATGTAATTCCACCTTTATAAGTAGGAGATATTGTTTTATCCATAGCTGAAATCTTTACTTTGTTAATGGGAGAAATTTTTAATGAAAGATAAAGGAATCTGTAAACAGCAAAAGATATTGATGATTCAAGAGTATAAAAAGATACCCTGTCTGAGCCATCTTTATCTTTTAAAGGTTCAAAACTTTCCATTTTTTCTTTTATATAATTATACTGATCCCCAAAACTCCTGTAATATTCAGTAATATCAGTGTAGCCTGAATAAAACTTTCCGCTATATCTTTTGAAGCTTAACCCATATTGAAAGTTTCCGCTTTTTTTATAATAGGTAGCCCCATATATCTGCCCCTTAAAACCACTAAGAAAAAAACTATCTTTTTCTGAATCACATTTTGAAAAAAGATTATCAAGCGAAACTCTAAAAATTGAAAAATTACCATAGGCTGCAACTATTGAATATGCACTTACCCCCTTAAAATAATTATTATCAGAAACTATGCTATTTTTATTATAAATATAATTTTTAAAATTTCCGTTTTCTTCTGTATAGCTCACTTTTGAATAGGCTGCAGAGGGCGGAAAACTTCCTCCTGGCATATATATGCCTATTGTTGGGGAAAGCTGAAAGATTGAAAGTGTGTATCCTGTCCCTATCCCGAATGGCGATGGCTCAAAAATTTCGCCAAAAGAGAATAAAAATCTGCCCATTAACATAAAAACAGAGAAAAAGATTAAAAATCTCCTCATTTTTTAATATAAAGCATATGAAAGATTATGTCAATTATCGCCAAAGAATTTTAATAGTTTGACTGAATCCAGCCATTATTAAACCCATACTTTTCAAGAAGGTAGAGAGCTTGATTATACTCTTCCCTGCTTATCTTTCTTGAAAGCTCGGTAAATTCATTAGCTCTGTATGCAGGAAAATATTGACTCATCAAGGATATAAAAACATTTGAAGAAACATTTTCTTTTAAAAATTTTAATATTTCCTCAAATCCTGATATATTCTCAGGTAAAACAAGGTGTCTAATGATTAATCCCCTTTTACCAATTCCATCGTCCATAACAAAATCACCAACCTGTGAATACATTTCAATCACAGCCTTTTTAACGATTGAAAAATATGATTTTGCTTTTGAATATTTTAAAGAATATCTATCATCTGAATACTTCATGTCAGTCAGATATATATCAACTATCCCATCTAAAAATTTCAAAGCCTCAATGTCCTCATAACCACTTGTATTCCAGACTAAAGGAATTTCAAGGCCTTTTTTTATGGCAATTTCAAGAGATTTTAGGATTTGAAAAATCCATGGAGTCGGGGTTACAAAATTAATATTGTGAGCTCCCTTATGTTGAAGTTCTATCATCATATCAGCAAATTCCTCAAAACTGTATTCATTCCCATATCTTAACTGAGAAATCGGATAATTCTGGCAATAAACACATCTGAGCTGGCATCCCGTTAGAAAAATAGTACCTGATCCACTATACCCTGAAATAGGGGGCTCTTCCCCAAAATGAAGATTATAGCTTGAAACCTTTGGATAATAACCTCCACCGCAAACACTTTTTTTATCATCTTCCTTTCTATCCGCTCTACACCTCCATGGACAAAGATCACAGGTTCTGATCTTCTCTTTTAGTTGATTAATTCTCTTCTTTAACTCTCCACTTTCAAAAGTCTTTAAATAAAGAGGATATTCCTTCATCTTTTCCTTCCTTTTGCATATTTTACAGAAGAGCTATAAAAAATCAAGTTTAAGTTTACTTTTTTTGAATTTATGATAAAATAGAAAATATAAGAGTTAATGCTTATTTGTTAAAATATTGAAAAGAAATGTTCTTTAAAAAAAACTTGTAAACTATTGACATTTAGTGCATTTTTGAGTATCCTATATACTCAAATTTTCGGGAGAATAATAAGATGAAAACATTTATACCTAAAAAGAAAGATATTAAAAGAAATTGGTGGTTAGTAGATGCAGAAGGACAAACATTGGGAAGGCTTGCTACAAAGATAGCTACAGTTTTGAAAGGGAAACACAAGCCTGATTTTGTTAATTTTCTTGATACTGGTGATTTTGTGGTTGTCATTAATGCGGAAAAAATAGTTGTAACCGGGAAGAAAGAGAGTGATAAAAAATATTATAGCCATTCAGGATACCCCGGAGGAATTAAGGAAATCACATTGGGAAAATTGAGAGAAAAAAAACCTGAAGAGATACTCAGACATGCTGTTAAAGGAATGCTTCCTAAAAATGCAATGGGAAGAAAACTATTAAAAAAACTTAAAATTTATACGGGAAAAGAGCATCCTCATAAAGCACAGAAACCTGAAATTTTAAATATATAAGGAGGAAATAGAAAGTGATTCAATACTATGGTACAGGGAAAAGGAAGACAGCCATTGCAAGAGTTTTCTTAAGACCGGGAGAGGGAAAAGTCGAGCTTATTGTAAATAATAGAAAAAGAGATTTCGAAAACTATTTTTCCCTTGAGATGATGAAAACTCAGATAAGAAAACCATTTTTTGTGACAGAGACAATGGATAAGTTTGATTTATACATAACAATAAAAGGTGGCGGAGTATCAGCTCAAGCAGATGCCATTAAATTGGGTATTGCAAGAGCTTTACTTAAATTTAATCCGGAACTTAGAACAAAATTAAAGAAAGAGGGGCTTTTAACAAGAGATGCGAGAGAAAAAGAGAGAAGGAAATACGGACTTCATAAAGCAAGAAAAGCACCTCAGTACCATAAGAGATAAAAAAGGAGGATAAAGTGGTAGAAGTTTCAATGAAAGAATTATTAGAAGCAGGTGTTCATTTTGGGCATCAAACCAATAGATGGAATCCTAAAATGAAACCTTATATTTATGGAAAGAGAAATGGAATATATATAATAGATCTTGCAAAAACGCAGGAAATGTTAGAGAAAGCTCTCCTCTATATAGAAGAGCAGGTTGCAAATGGTAAAGAACCTATAATTGTCAGCACAAAAAAGCAGGCTCAGGATATTATTGAGGAAGAAGCTAAAAGAGCGGGAGCTTTTTATGTTAATGTAAGGTGGCTTGGTGGACTTCTTACCAACTTTCACACTATAAGAAAAAGCATTGATAAGCTCAAAGAGTATGAAAAGATGAAGACTGAAGGAGAGTGGGAAAAGCTCAACAAAAAAGAACAGAGTAAACTTGAGAAGGTTTATAGAAAGCTCTACAAAAATTTAAATGGTGTTAAAGATATGGAAGAGCTACCCGGGTTTCTTATTGTAATTGATACTGAAAGAGAAAAGATCGCTGTTCTTGAAGCAATCAAGAAAAATATACCAATAGTTGGTGTTGTTGATACAAATGGTAATCCTGAAATCATAGATTATCCTATTCCTGGAAATGATGATGCTATAAGGTCAATAAAACTTTTTGCTTCCAAGTTTGCGGACGCAATTTTAGAGGGAAGGAAAAAGAGAGAGGAAAAGGAAACAATTCCTGTTGACAGAGAGGAAGAACCTGTTTCAGGTGAAGAATCTAATGAGGAAGAAATAGAAGAAAAAATAGGAAAGGAGGAATAAGATGGCAGTTTCAATGGAAAAAGTTAAAGAATTAAGAGAAAAAACCGGTATTGGTATTATGGAATGTAAAAGTGCTCTGGAAGAAACAAATGGAGATATAGAAAAAGCCATAGAACTTTTAAGAAAAAGAGGTATGGCAAAAGCCTCAAAAAAAGCGGGAAGAGAAACAAAACAGGGAAGAATTGGCTCATACATTCACTTTAATGGTTCTGTGGGTGTTTTACTTGAGCTTTCCTGCGAAACTGATTTTGTTGCAAAAAATGAAAGATTTCTTGAGTTAATAGATGAATTGGGAATGCACATTGCTGCAACCGCCCCTGAATATGTCTCTCCGGAAGATGTCCCGGAAGAGGTAATCGAAAAGGAAAAAGAGATTTACAGAGAACAACTTAAAGCTCAAGGAAAACCTGAAAATATAATTGATAAAATTCTTGAAGGAAAAATAAAGAGTTTTTATGAAGAAAAGTGTCTTATGGAACAACCCTATGCCAAAGACCCTAAGATAAAAATCAAAGAATTAATCGCACAATTCATTCATGAATTAGGAGAAAATATAAAGGTAAAGAGATTTACAAGATATCAGCTCGGTGAGTAATGGGAAAAAATTCTCCACGATATAAAAGGGTCCTAATAAAGTTAAGTGGAGAAATACTTTTAGGCGCTAAAGAATACGGAATTGATACCAAAACCATAGATAGATTAGGTGATGAGATCAAGGAATTAGTTGACATTGGGGTTGAGATCGCTATCGTTGTAGGTGGCGGGAATATTTTTAGAGGAGTTAATGCAAAAGGGATGAATATAAAACCAGCAACTGCTGATTACATGGGTATGCTTGCAACCGTTATGAATGGCCTTGCTCTTCAGGATGTTCTCGAATCAAAAGGCTTAATTACAAGATTAATGTCAGCTCTTGAAATTCGTCAGGTGGCCGAACCATTTATTAGAAGGAGAGCAGTAAGACATCTTGAAATGGGAAGAGTGGTTATTTTTTCAGCGGGAACAGGGAATCCTTTTTTCACAACAGACACTGCAGCAGCTCTGAGAGCAATTGAAATAGATGCAGAGGTAATTCTAAAAGCCACTAAAGTTGATGGAGTTTATAATCTTGATCCAGAGAAACACGAGGATGCTATTAAATTTGAAGAAATAGAATATTTTGAAGTTTTAAAAAAACAGCTTAAAGTTATGGATGCAACGGCTATTTCTTTGTGTATGGACAACAAAATCCCTATAATAGTGTTTTCAATAAAGGAAAAAAATAACCTTAAAAAGGTGATTTTCGGAGAAAAAATAGGAACTCTGGTTTTCTAAAATCTTTCAAACTCTTTTAAGAAAGATTCATTCATTACATTTAAGAATCTCTCTGGCATTCCTATCATTATAAAAAATGACAGACCTGTAAGATAATCGAAAATTAGGGTCATATCTTTTTCCGATATCTCCAAGTTCTTATCATTCATCATAGAAATGATTTCTGATATTATCTTTTTTTCAATATGTTTCATAAAATCTTTAAGTTTGGGAAGGTTTGATTCACTATCTTTTAACTTAAGCCTTAATATGATTGTCAAAGCTTCTTTTTCATTCTTCGCCAGCCAGTGAACCGTATCGACCAACAAAAGAAAAAATTTTTTCTTGTTTTTCACACTTTTCATATTTTTTTTCAGACGCCTCATAAGTTTTTCTCTTGTTTCCAATATGATAGCCTTTAAAATATCCTCTTTTGATTTAAAATAATAGTAAAGAGCTGTTCTTGAAGTACCTGTATTTAAGGATATATCCTCCATATTGGTTGAAACTATACCTCTTTTTATAAAAGCCTTTTTTGCAGCTTTTATAAAAAATTCCCTCTTTTTTTCCTTTTTCTTCTGCTCAAAAAATCTCTCCTATCCAAAAAGTTTATTATAATAATATCTGAAAGATCTATATGAAATACCTAACAAACTTGCCGCTTCCTTTTTGTTTCCCCCTGTTTTCTCTAACGAAAGGCTTATAATTTTTTTAATCACATTATCAATATATTGATTAAGGTTAAAATTCTTAAATTCCGAAGGAATAGTTATTTCTGAAATTTCTCCCACTTCTTTATACTTTTTGGGAAGATGTTTTGATGTTAAAAGTGTTCCCTCTTCCAATATCATCAATCTTTCCACAATATTTTCGAGCTCTCTTACATTTCCGGGCCAATCATATAAAAAGAAATATTCAAGCAAAGAAGGTTCAACCCCTTTAATTTCTTTATTTAATTTTTTATTCAGCTTTTTAATAAAATGATTTACAAGTAAGGGGATATCCTCTTTTCTTTTTCTCAATGGAGGCAAATCTATTGTAATAACATTTAACCTGTAAAAAAGATCCTCCCTGAAATCTCCCCTTTTAACCATATCTTCAAGATTATGATTTGTAGCAGCAATAATTCTTACATCCACTTCCTTTTCCTGTGTATCTCCAAGAGGTCTGATTTTTTTGTCCTGTAGCACTCTTAATAATTTTGATTGTAATCCCTGCGGCATCTCTCCAATCTCATCTAAAAAAAGAGTTCCTTTGTTAGCTTCTTGAAATAGTCCAACTTTACTCGTAACTGCCCCTGTGAATGCTCCTCTTTTATATCCAAATAATTCAGATTCAAGCAAATTTTCAGGTATACTCGCACAATTTATTGCAACAAACTCCCCCTCCTTTCTCAAACTTCTAAAATGAATAGCTCTGGCAATCAAATCCTTCCCAGTACCACTCTCTCCTGTGATTAAAACCGTTGTATCTATAGGAGCAATTTTTTCTATAAGTAAAAAAATATTTTTCATTATTTTACTTTTCCCAATTATATTCTCAAAGCTATACTTTTCTTCTATCAATCTCTGTAATTTTTTATTTTCTATCTCTAATTTCCTCTTTTCATAAGCTCTTTTAACAATTATTCTTAGCTCATCAATATCAAAAGGCTTGATTATATAGTCCTCTGCCCCCAATTTCATAGCCTCAACAGCTACAGAAGTGGAAGCATATGCTGTTATCATTATTACAGGAACCTCTGGATAAAGATTTTTTGAAGTTTTTAGAATTTCCATTCCAGAAATATCAGGAAGTCTTATATCTGAAATAATTACATCAAAATAATTTTCTTTTAAAAGAGAGATAGCTGTTTCACCATTAAAAGCAAGAGTGACATCAAAATTCTCTTTTGCGAAAATTAGTTCTATAGTCCTTCCAATATTTTCTTCGTCATCAATGACAAGAATTTTCATTTTTTACTCGATCTTTTTCTTTTGAGGAAGAGTAATAATATACTCTGTCCCCTTTCCTTTTTCGCTAAAAACTTCAATAGTGCCATTATAAAGTTCCACAATTCTTTTCACAATTGTCAAACCAATTCCCATTCCTTTTCCTTCTGACTTTGTAAAAAAGGGATTGAATATATTCTTAAGATCTTTCTTTTCAATACCACTACCACTATCAGTCACTCTCATCTCCATCCTCTTATCGTCCAAATAAATTTTGACACTAATATCACCTTTATTTTTAACAGCTTTGATAGAATTTGTCAATAGGTTTTTTAAAATAAGAGACAAATGGTAGGAATTTCCTTTATATTTTTCAACTTTTTTGTCAATTTTAAATTTTATTGTATCTGTCTTATATCCGTCCCTATTTAAATCCTTTATTACCTTAACAATTTGTTTCTCCAGCTCTAATTCTTCAATTTTAAAATTTCTATTTTCCGTAAAAATAAGGAAGTCCTCTATTATTGAGGATATTCTTTTAATATCATCAACAATAATACTGGTAAGCAAAGAAATGTTCTCAAGCTTTCCTTCTTCAATTAACTGCAAAGAAGCCATTAAAGAGGCTAATGGATTTCTAATCTCATGAGCCATACCAGCAGCAATTTCTCCCAAATACAGTAATCTTTCCCTTATCTGTCTTTCTCTCTCTTGCTTTTTTTCCTCTGTCAAATCTTCGATTACAAAAATATGATAATGTTTATTTTCAAAATTCATATTATCATATTTAACTTTTAAAATTTTATCTTCCAACTCAAGTTCAAAAGCCCCTTTGTTTTTCACATTAAAAGAATCTCTTAAATATTTTAGTAAATTATGACTGAGCAAAGAATCAGCTTCTCTGTTTTTAAAAATTAAATCACCTTTTTCATCCAGTGTAATAAAAGCATACTCTATATTTTCAACAATATTCTGTAAAAGGAGATTTAATCTTTCAAATTCAATCTCCTTCTCCTCTATTTCTTCTCTGTAAAGTCTTATTCTTTCTACCAGATATGCTGAAAGAAGAGCAATGCCTGTAAATGATAATCCATAAAGAATTACCCTGCTCAAAATTAATTCAATATGAATATCACCATAAAATGATGTATAGTAAAGCGTAATTATTACAATAAGGGAAAGAAAACTTAAAACACCTATTAAAACAGTTTTTGTTTTATTTAAGTATATTGAAGATATAATTATTGGAATAGTTAAAAGAAACAAAAAAGGACTTTGAGTGCTACCTGTAACATAAATTAAAGCAGAAATCACAATAATATCTATAAAAAGCTGAAGTTGAATCAGAAAATCTTTTGAAATAGAAGTGTTAAGGTTAAGAAAAAAATATATTCCGGAAAGAAGAACAATAAGCAAAGTTATGTTTAAAAGAGGTGCAATATTAATTGATGTTGGGTAAAGAAAATTAAAGATAAAAATTGTCAGTAGAATCCCTACTATTATTAAGAACCTTGATATTATAAGGATATTTATATTTTTGACCAAATAGTTCTTAACCTATATTCTTGGCAAGGTTGAACATTGGAAGATAAAGAGCTACAACCATTCCTCCTATTAGAACTCCAAGAAATACTATCATTATAGGCTCTATAAGGCTTAAAAGAGTGTCAACTGCTCTATCAACCTCTTCCTCATAAAAATCCGCGATTTTAGACAACATTTCATCCAGAGAACCTGTGCTCTCTCCAACAGCAATCATTTGAGCTAACATAGGAGGGAAAACCTTAAAATTCTGAATCGATGTACTTAACTCTCTACCCTGAGTTACCATGTTCCTTGCTTCCATTATTGCATCTTCAACAATAGCATTCCCCGATGTTTTAGCTGTTATCTCAAGAGCAAG
>JALXDT010000288.1 GCA_027070475.1 Candidatus Aminicenantota bacterium
CAGCAATCCATTGTACTTATAAGGATTCTCTTTTTGAACATCTTCTCCATAATCATAAAAAGGTGTCCAAAAAACAATTCCCTCTACATTTAAAAGTTCGGTTATTATAACTTCAAAAATGTATTTATTGAACCCATATTCTCCTCCTTGATAATCTTCTAAAATCTGAAATTTTGGTAGTGGAGAATAGCTTGATTCAGTAATCCAGATCTCCTTTTTAATATTATACTTATTAAAAATCTTTCTATTCATAGAAATTTGTTTTTTTATTTCTTCAATGGATTTAAAGTTTGTATGAATATTGTGTATATCATAATTTAAGTGCGCAGGGTATTTCTTGTCATAAAAAAGTTTATCAAGATATTTTAGGTCACATGAGTTTTCCTCAAAACCCTGTGCAAGTCCTCCAATTAAAACTTTTGCATCAGGGTTTCCATCTTTTATTCCTTTGTAAAAGAAATAAAGCATTTTGGAGTATTCGTCTGCACTTGTTCTATTACCATTTGAATCTTTTAAAAAGTATTCCATATCAGGTTCATTCCAGAATTCCCAATAATCCACAATTCCTTTATATCTAAGGGATATCTCTTTCGCAATTAAATACAAAAAATAGAATCCATTCATGCCTTTATATACAGGGTCTCCATTAGGAGGATAGAGATAATATTGGTCAGACTCTTTGTTGGAGGAACACCATTTAGGAGTCCACGCAAAAGCTACTAAAATATTAATTTCATTGTTTTTTAATTCACCGAATAACCAATCATAAAATTCAAAATTAAAATTTTCAGGGGATGGGTTAGCTAAAGCCCAGATAAAACCAACTCTGACCCATTTAATATTTAGTTTTCTTATTTTTTCTATGCTTTTTTCTATTTTTTCTTTTTTATCTCCGGGATCTGCATACAATAAATGGATGCCTGTTCTACTTTTATATGATAGAATGTTTGAAACAAAAATGAGATTGATAAACCATAAAACTATAATCTTTTTCATTTTTTTTCTGTGTACAATAATTATTTTATTTCAATAATAGCTTTCTTATTCCTTCCTCTATACTGAGGATGATACATAGAAAAAACAGAGACGGGAAGAAGATGGTAATTACCTTTATAGAGGGCTTTAATATAATAAGAGATTTCAAACCTATTCTGAATTCGATAAGTGTAAAAAATAATCCTGTCTTTTCTGTACTCCTTTCTTTTGACACCCCACCACCAGTAATAATATTTCTTTTTATCCTTTCTGAAGTCAAAGAGTTTTCTTGTTGTTTTAATATCCTTTCTTAATAGCTGTACTCCTCCTATCAAAGGCTCATCTATTACCACATAATCCATAGGTTCTTGAGTTTTAATTTCCAGAACCACCTGATAAATTTCTCCTTTTTTAAGCTCATGAACCTGCTGTCCTTTCTCATTATATATTCTTCTCCTTATTTCAAACCCTCTGTTTTCTAATTTTTCAAGATTTGCGTTTTGATTTAATTCTGATGTTAAATAAAATAGTGATGATGAGCTTGCTTTTAACAGGAGTTCTTTGCTTTTCTTAAAAGATTTAAAGATTTTCGTGTACTTTTGTTTCGGGTGAACAAAGTTAACGGATTTTTTAAGAACAGAGTTTGAATTTTCAAAAATTTCAAGAACCACATTCTTTCTATAACTTTTTTCAACTTTTCTTACATAAATAGCCAGAGCTTCTAAAATCCATATATTTACGTGAGTAGTATTCCACCAGAAAGTGGATTTTTTTTCAATTAAATACTTTATTATTCTTGGTGCCAGTACATAATTAATCTTGGCTTCAAGTATGGAACTTAAAATAACAGCTGATAGATATTTATTAGAATAAAAGGGAAATTCAAACCAATCATAGGAATATTTGTCTTTAAAATATGCGAAATCAGCTTCAATGAACATACTCTTTTCAAAATCATTGATTATCTTTTTTATACTTTTGTTTTTATCTGAAAAATTGCTTCTGGATATTGATCTCAATAAAAAAGCTTTTGATAATAGGGGGAGATTCTCATAATGTTTGTAAAGCTCTGAAATTTCCCCATCAATATTTTTCCCCCACAAAGATTTAACATAAAGATAGAATGCCTTTGTACTGTCAGAAAGATTCTCATACTCAAGATAGTCAAACATCTTTTTTATTATATTATTATCAATTTCAAATCCTTTATCTTTAATTAACTTTAAGGCATAAAGCACATAAATTGTAAGATACTTAGATGAGCGACCGTTTTCATAATAACCCACACCTCCGTCTGAATTTAAAAATGAAGGAAGCTTTTTTAAATACTTTTTTATCTCTCTTTTAACCTGTTTTCTATCATAATTAGAAACTCCATACTTTAAAAGATCATCGCTTAAAATTAAATACGGGATTAATTTTGAAGTTCTCTGCTCCAGACATTCATATGGATAGATAATCAGTTTTTTTGCTATTTCATATGAATAATTTATAAGAGAGGGAGAAAATACAAGACTTAATTTTGGCTCTTTCTCTTTATTTAGAATGTATTTTTTAATTATATTTTTTCCGGAAGAGAAATCAACGACACTTTCCTTTATAATGTTTTTCTTTATTTCAACCTTTTTCTCAAGCCCATCTTTTAAATTGCCAGATATAGCGTAAAATTTAATTAAAGAGTTTCCTTCTTTGACTGCCTCTGTTTCAAAGAAAACTGTTTTAGAATGCATCGGTTTTAAAATAATGCTTTTTTTACTCTTTCCCAATATTCTTATCTTATTATCTGTTTCTGTGAAAACATTTATTTTAAGAGTTTTTTTGCTCCTGTTTGTTAATATAACTCCTGCTTTAACTTTATCTCCCTTTCTTAAAAAATCAGGAAAAGACTCTTTCATTAAAAGCTTTTTGCTCACAACAAATCTTTTATCAGATGAACCGAACATATCTTTTGAATATGCAATAGCAACCAGTCTGTATGTTGACAAAAGATCCGAAGTTTTAAATCTTAAAACAGCATTCCCGTATTTGTCAGTTTTAATCTTTTTAAAAAATAGGGTGGATTTGAAAAGATTTCTTATTCTTATATCTTTGCCTGAAAATACCTTAGTTTTCTCCTTTTTCATCATAATAGGTGCAATTCTTTCCTCTACTTTCCCACCCAAGCTTTTTGAAAAGCGAACTGATCTGCGTGCTCCAACTACAAATCTCTCTCCATAAAAGCTTGTTAGGGGGAAAAAGTCTTTTCTGGAAAAGGTATCATAGAGTAAATATGAATAAGAGTATGGCTCATAAAGCGCTGAGACAGGATTAGGTGTTTCATATCCGCTCAAAGACAGTACCCCCTCATCAACAGCATAAACGAAGAGTTCACTTTTCACACCTTTGTTTTTAAAATTGGTGGTTTTAATTTTAACTTTATACTCTTTTGAGGGCAAAAGTTCATCTTTCATTGATAAATTTACTTTAATTTCCTTAGCTTTATTGTTTACCTTAATAGTCTTATAGGCAGATAATGTCTTTCTTTCACCATTTTTGTCCTTATAATGATAAACGACTAAAAAGCCTATTGAGGGATAAAAACTTTCTCTTATTTTAAAAGAAAATTCCGAGGTTTTTGTGAATTCAAGAATATGTTTTTCTTCAACTTCCTCTGTAAAAAGTATTATCATCCCTTCTCCTTTTGAAGGGAATGAAATAAAAGCTCTGGCAGTATCCCCCACTTTATAATTTCCTTTTTCAAATTTAATCTCAATTTTTTTTCTCTTATTAGAAACAAAACTATAATCATAATCC
>JALXDT010000289.1 GCA_027070475.1 Candidatus Aminicenantota bacterium
TTTTAAAGGTGAGATTTTGAAAACTAAATTAATTATTCTTTTCCTTATTTCTGGAGCTGCTATTTTCTCTAAAAACCTAATGGTCCAGGAATCACAAAAATTTAAATTTGGAGCATGGATAGTCTACTGGGACTTTGAAAGAGGCTATGAAGAACTTAGAAGGTTTGGTCAGGTCTTCGACAAAGTTTCACTCTTTGCATTTGAATTGGATTCCAATGCTTGCCCTGTAATGCCCAAAGAATTGAACATATCGAAAATAAAAAAATTTGTTTCCCTTGCAAAAAGAAAGAAGATAGAACCATGGCTCACATTAGTCAATGATGTTAGATTAAAAACTGGGAAAGTCCTTTTAAAAGAAAGCTTACCTCTGGAAAAAATTTTTTCTGATGAAAATCTCAGACAAAAACATATAAAAGAAATAATCCATATTCTTAAAAAATACGGATTCAGTGGAATAGATATAGATTTTGAGAGAGTACCCAAAGAGCTTTCAGATTCATATGGAAATTATGTATCAGAGCTCTCGACAAAACTTAGAGAAAATAATCTTGGTTGCAATATCATACTTGAACCAACCAATGGTCCTCTTCCCTATTGGGGAACAGCCAACTTAACTGTTATGGCTTATAATCTCCACAACTCAAAAACATTACCCGGCCCTCGTTCAAATTCTGAGCTTATTAAAAAAATTTATAAAAGAGTTGAGGGAGATGCAAAAGCATCACCGGGCGTTGCCATTGCATTAAAAGGTTTTTTGTGGAAAAAGAATGGAAAATTTCAAAGGATTGATTTTGATTTTGCTGAAAAACTTAAGATAAAAAATCTGAGCAAAATTAAGAGAGATTCAGATTCTCGTGTTCCATATATTAAATTTGATAATGGTGATGAACTGTGGTATGATGATGTGGTGAGTTTAAAAGATAAGCTTGAAACCGCTGAAAATTCAGGGTATAAAAGAATAATGTTCTGGTATCTTGGAGGGAATCCCGCTAAATTTTTTTATTTATTAAATTCATACAAAAGGAAAAGAAAGGAGTAAAAGAATGAAAAGAATTTTAATTTTTGCTTTTCTAATTATGTTCTTTACCATTATTATACTTTTCTCTGCAGAGAAGAGAGGTGGTATTGTATTGGCTTTTGATGATGGATATCCATGTTGGATAAAAACTGTAGCTCCCGCATTGGCAGAGGTCAATGGAGTAGCTACAATATTTGTAAACAATCAGAGAGTTCATAGTGGTTATCTGAGCTTTGAAGATTTAAGAACTTTACAAAATAAATATAAGTGGGAGATAAACACCCATACTTATCACCACTTTGATTCAGTCAGATATGTAGAAAAGTATGGGCTTCAAAAGTGGATTGATGAAGAAGTTGAAGCCTCTGTTAAAGAATTTGAAAGCAATGGAATAAAAAAAATAAGATCTCTGGTATTTCCATTTAACTCCTTTAATGATATTACAGCGGGATATGTTTCAAAAAGATTTGATAGTTTTAGAAGATACAGTCCAATGCCTCTTACAAAATCTCTTTTTAAGGATAAATCATATCCCGGCACCACAATAGATCTTGGCTATTATGTACCTTTAAGACAGTTAAAAATGTGGATTAACTTTTCAAGAATGCAGAATAAAATTTTATTTGTTTACAGCCATCAGGTTTTTTCTGAGGAACACTACATAAGAGGAACAATAAAAGAGGTTGGAAAAGATTACATAATATCAAATGAAAAGTTCACTCCTTTAAAGGATACTGCTCTCTGCCTTGTTCCAACGGTAAAAACAAGAATTCAGGATACTGACATAAAAGTTGTTGGATTTGAAGAGGGGAATAAAGTAAGGGTAATGTCAGGTCATCTTGATAAGATAACAAAACCCGGTGAAAAATTCATTGTTGGACCTTGTTATGGTATGTCCTATAAATATTTTAAAGAGTTCATAGAGTATGCTTCACAGAAAATACCATTTTACACTCTTTCCCAAGCTCTTGAGATACTAAAACAAAACAGCAATTAATGGAGATTAAGGAATACAAAATAAAAGCCCCTATTTTCAAAATAACAATTAACAAAACATTTTTCTTTGTTTTAGGAAAAGCTGCTGTCTTTTTATCCAAACATGATTTTAAGATAAGGGAAAAGATTGAAAAATTAAACATTGATTTCATTAAATTGAGCATTCTGGGAATGAAAGAAAGTCTTATATTTAAAAGGAGAGGTAATTCCCTGAAAAAGACGAAAGTGCTTAATGATAATAGCTTAAAAATAGAAATAATCTTTAAAAACATTGATTCAGCTTTTCTTCTTTTAATTGGACAGATTGGACCTGAGCAGGGATTCTGGGAGCATAGAATTTTTTTAAAGGGGAATATCTCTAATGCTCTAATTTTTACTGAAGTTTTAAAAAGAGTTGAGGCAATTCTGTTTCCTGGATTTTTCCACAAAAAACTATTCAAAACAAAACCAGAGTTGGCTCTAAAAGATTATCTTCTAAGAACGGCATTATATCTTTTGACTCCTGTGTGGTTAATAGAATTTTTAATAAGAGGAAATTGAAAATGAAAAAATATTTTGAATTTTATAATCCTGTAAAAATTATCGCAGGTTTTAAAGCTCTTTCCAACCTACCCTTTGAATTAAAGCTTTTGAATGTTAAATCCCCCATGATACTTACAGATTTTGGAGTTAAAAAGGCAGGGCTTTTAGAAAAGGTTTTAAAAAGTCTTTACAACACCGATATAAAACCGTGCGATATAATTGACAAAATCCCTCACGATTCCTCAGTGGAAACTGTGAATGAGATTTCAGAATCTTTTAGAAAATCAGGTTGTGATTCACTCATAGCAATAGGAGGAGGCTCTGTCATAGATACTGCAAAGGGAGTGAATATCTTGATTTCCCTTGATGATAATGATCTAAAAAAGTATGAAGGAGCGGAGATTATTGACAGGGAATTGAAGCCATTAATTGTTATTCCAACAACCTCTGGCACAGGCTCGGAAGCTACCTATGTGGCAGTAATTTCTGACCCAAAAAATAATATTAAATTAGCCTTTACCTCATACTTTCTTCTTCCGAAACTCGCTCTAATTGACCCTGAGATGACATTAACTCTACCTCCAAAGCTTACGGCAACAACATCCATGGATGCCCTAACCCACGCCATAGAGGCTTACACAAGCACACAAAACAATCCTCTCAGTGATGCTTACTCACTGACCTCCACAAAACTCATAAATGAAAATTTACTTGAAACAATAAAAGATGGAAATAATAGAGAGAGAAGATTTAATCTTGCGCTTGCTTCACTTTTGGCAGGAATATCCTTCTCAAACTCGATGGTAGGAATAATCCATTCCATCGCCCATGCCCTCGGAGGTGTAATAAAAATTCCCCACGGTTTGGCTAACACAATAATTTTACCATTTGGGATGGAATTTAATTTTGATAAAGCTTATAAAAGATATTCTGAGATTTCCAGATACCTGGGTATTTTTCTTCCTGAAAAAAGCGAAAAAGAGAATGCCAGAGCTCTTATAGAAAGAATATTTGAACTCAGGGAGAATATAGAAAAGTTAACCGGTTTATCATTAAACCTCAAAGATAATAATATTAAAAAAGATGATTTTGAAAAAATTGCTGAAAAAGCAATGGTTGATGGTTCTGTAATTTTCAATCCGAAAGAATTTAACAAAGAGGATGTGATAAAGATTCTTGAAAAGGCTTTTTAAAATTAAACATCATAGTCTTATAAAAGATGTTATT
>JALXDT010000290.1 GCA_027070475.1 Candidatus Aminicenantota bacterium
ACAACAACCTGGGCAGTGCGCTTGCCGGTCGCGGCGACTTTGCGGCGGCGGTGGCGATGTTCGAGCGTGCGGGCGAGATGTACGAGCGTCTCGTCGGGGAGGGGCAGCGGGAACTCGAAGCGAATCCCAGTTATTCACTAATTAAAAAAAGATTAAAAACAATCGGATATCTCTAATCCGGGGAATTTATCAAAAGTTGTAGTTTTAAGGAGTCATCCGCAAAAAAATAAATTGCTCCATTAATTCAGTAATTCCAATCAATTTTAAGTCAAAATTCAAACACAACAGCTCTGTTTTGCAATTCAAAATCATTGATTTTTCCATCCTTAATTCTTATTCCCGTGTTTAAGAATCCCAATAAACCTTCTTGATAATTTTCATTTTTTCTTGTATTATCCAGAATGGAAAAGGAAGAATTACTTAAAAGAGTAAAAGAATGTCCTGTGTGTGGTTCAACGGAGAGAAAATTATTATATACCTCAAATATAAATGATTTTGATTCAGAAGATTTTAAAATAACAGATTCTCAATATGGGAAACACTGGCAAATGTATAGATGTGAAAATTGCAGCTTTGTCTATTCTGATCCTGTTCCAACAAAAAAACTCCTTGAAAAACTCTACTCTTCTATTGAAGACCCTGATTATGATATTGAAGAGGAGGGAAGAAAAAACAATTTTATAAGGATTTTAAAAAGAATAAAGGAGATAAAAAACAAAGGAAGGCTTCTTGATATAGGTGCTGCTACAGGCATTTTTATGAAACTTGCCAAAGATGAAGGTTATGAGGTAATGGGTATAGAACCTTCAAAATGGGCTGCAAAAAGAGCCGAGGAAAAGTATGGTCTGAAAATGGAAAACACCACTTTTGAGAAATTTGAATCAGAGGAAAGCTTTGATATTATAACAATGCTTGATCTGATTGAGCATGTTGAAAATCCCATTGTAATTTTACAAAAAGCAAACTCCCTGTTAAAAAAGAACGGACTTTTAGTTATTGTAACACCGGAAATTGATAGTTTTATAAGAAAGCTTACCGGCAGTAAATGGTGGCATTTCAGACCTCCCCATCTTAATTTTTTCAATAAAAAATCATTAATATATGCTTTGAACAGAGAAGGATTTGATGTCCTGAGAATAAAACCGTACCACTGGAAATTTTCACTTTACTATCTTATTTCAAGATTTACCATAGGCAAGAAAATATGTGATAAAATAGATATATTAAAAAGAGCCTTAAAATTTTTAAAAATAAAATTGTTTTTATTTGATTCGGTGGAAGTTTATGCAAGAAAAAAGGATAATTGAGTACTTAAAAGCTTTAAGATTGGAAAGATGGCCAAGAAGTTTCGCAATTTACCTTGGCACATTTTCATTTTTTCTCTTATATCCTCAAAAGATTGTTTTTTCCCTGTCTTTTTTTATTAAAATCATTTTAGCTTTTGTCTTCACCTGGGGAATTTCAACCGCAAACTATATAATAAATGAAATTGCAGATGCCCCTTTTGACCAGCATCACCCTATAAAAAAAACAAGGCCTCTCGCAGCTGGTAAAGTCAGCAAAAAAGTTTTAATGGTCTTATTCTTTTTAGCAACAATATTTTCAATTACAGCAGCCTATCTCTATTTTGGAAAACACTACACAATCTACCTTGTTTCTCTTCTAATAGCAGGATTTTTTTATAATATCCCCCCTATAAGATTAAAGGATATTCCTATTCTGGATTTTGTATCAGAATCTGTAAATAATCCGATAAGATTTTTAATAGGATGGTATGCTTTCTCAAAGAGTGAATTTCCTCCTTATCTTCTTCTGATCTGGTGGTGGTTTTTCGGAATGTTTTTAATGATTGGTAAGAGAATAGCAGAAAAAAGATTTTTGGGAGAAGAGAGCTCACAGGCTTATCGACCTTCTCTTAAAAATGTTTCGGAAAAAGTTTTGTTTTACTTTATGATTTTTACAGCTTTTATGTCTTTTGCTCTTATCCTTCTTTTCTCAATTGAATATCATATCATCACTTTTACTGTCTTTTCATTCCCCTTTGCGATATTTTTAGGATGGATGACATACACTGTAAATAAAAAACGGGGAGAGCTTGAAGAGCCTGAGGAACTATTAAAAAATCCATATCTTTCAATAATAATTTTTATACTGACTTTTATATTTTTCATTTCACTTTACATAGAAACAATAGCGGGGAAATAAGATGAAAGAGAAAAAGAATGAAAAAGTAATAATTTTTCATGGATTCACAGGAGAAGAGTTAGAAATTTTAATAAAAATATTGAAAAAAGATTTCCCGAAATACAAAGATACAATTTTAGCCACAACAACAGAGACATCGCTGAATTGGAAAGTCAAGGAGCTTATAAATGAGCTAATAGAGGAAAGGGAATATTTTAAAAAGCAATCCAAGAAAAACTCTTGACTTTTCAGAAAAAAAACATATATTTTAGAGGTAAAGGAGAAAGAAAATGGAAATAGAAGTAGTTGTTGAAAATCTAATAATTGACCCGGTTGCAAAAATGCCTGTTGTGGTATTAAAAGAAAAGGGCGGAGATAGAATATTACCTATATGGATCGGATTTGCCGAAGCGAATGGAATAGCTATAGCTCTTGAAGGAATAGAGATCCCGAGACCTCAAACATACGACCTTTTTTACACTATCCTCATTAAAACAGGATACAAAATATCAAAGGTTATAATCAATGAATTAAAAAACAATACATATTATGCCAAAATATATTTGAGAAACATTGATAGTGATAAGGAGTTAATAATAGATGCGAGACCCTCTGACTCCATTGCCTTGGCTTTAAGGTTTGACTCCATTATTTTGGCAGAAGAAACATTGTTAAAAAAGATAGAAAATCTTTCAATTGATAATATGGATGATTTAAAAAAATGGCTTGAAGAATTAACACCGGAAGAACTTGGCAAGTACAAGATGTAATGAGATTTTATGATTTAATCACTGTTAATCCAAATCTTATTTTTTACTATGTCTATAATGAGGAACTAAAAATAGTAAGAGCTTCTTTTTCAAAAAAAATTGTGGAAGGCTTGAAAAGGGAAGAAAACCCGCATTTTAATGAAATCTTTAAGACCTATTTTTTTAAAAGAAAACCACTCCCTGAAATAGAATATGTTTTACAGGACGCTTTGACAGATTTTGAAAAGAGTGTTTTAAAGGAGACAGAAAAAATAAAATTCGGTAAAACCGCAACATATAAAGAAATTGCCGAGAGAATAAAGAGGCCTAAAGCATACAGAGCAGTCGGAAATGCACTTGGTAAAAATCCTTTACCTGTTATAATACCATGCCATAGAATTGTATCTTCCACTGGTCTGGGCGGTTTCACCGGTGGAATTGAGATAAAAAAATTTCTCCTAAAATTAGAATCTTAATTTTTTTTGCAACTTTTTTAAAAGAGGGGGTATCTTATATATATGGAGGATTTAATTAGAGAGTTTAAATCCGGCGATGAAAAAGCTTTTATTAAAATAATGAATATGTATAAGGAGGAGGTTTTCAGGTATATGTACCTTTTATCGGGGAACAGAGAAATAGCGGAGGAACTAACACAGGAAACATTTGTAAAAGTTTATTTTAAAGCTAAAACATTAAAATCAGAGAATTTAAAAGGATGGATTTTTGCAATTGCAAGAAATATTGCAAGAAAAGAATACAAAAAAAGAAAGCTAAAAAAAATATTTCCTTTATTAGATTTTAAAAATCTAAAAAAAGGTTCATTTG
>JALXDT010000291.1 GCA_027070475.1 Candidatus Aminicenantota bacterium
AACCTCTGTAAGCAGATTATTTTTATAAAAGGAGTAAAAAGATGGAACAATTGGAAATTAAAGCTGAATTAAGAGAAAAGAAAGGTAAAGAGTTAGCTAAAAAATTAAGAGCTCAGGGTAAACTCCCAGCGGTGCTCTACGGGGAAGGTAAAGATAGTGTTGCTATTACGGTTAGTCTTGATGATGTAAAAAAAGTTTTAAGATCAAAGATGGGTATTAACACAACTTTAAAGCTTAAATATGGGAAAAAAGTTGATGATGCTATGATTTATGAACTCCAGTATGATTATTTAGGAAGAGATATTATTCATGTTGATTTTAAGAGAGTTGACCTTAATAAACCCGTTGAGATTACTGTTCCTATTCATCTTGTCGGTACACCTATTGGAGTAAAACAAGAGGGAGGATTCCTTGATTTTATTACAAGAGAAATTGAACTTACCTGTCTACCAAAAGATATTATTGAAGAGATTACAGTTGATGTTAGTGAACTCCATGCAGGTCAATCATTAAAGGTTTCAGATTTAGATTTAGATGAGAGATATAAGCTTTTAACAGATGAATCTGTTGTTATTGCGACAGTAACGACCAAGGCAGAGGAAGAAGAGGTTGAAGAAGAGGAAGAGGAAGTTGTAGGAGAAGAAGAAAAGGCTGAACCTGAAGTTGAAGAAAAAGGTAAGAGTGAAAAAGGAGAAGAGTAAGATCTTAAAGTGCTTATATTTGGTTTGGGAAATCCGGGAGAAGAGTATTTGAATACAAGACACAATGTCGGATTCATGGCTATAGATAAAATAGCAGAGAGATTTCATCAAAAAACAGATAAAAGTAAATACAGCAGTATTTTTGGAGAATTTAATTTTAAAGGAAAGAGACATTATTTGATAAAACCGACAACATACATGAATCTGTCAGGGAAATCTGTAAAAAAGTGGATGAATGAGAAAAAGGTTGTTCCGGAAGATATTCTTGTAATCTATGATGATATAGACCTTCCGTTGGGAACTATCAGATTAAGGAAGGAAGGCGGAGCAGGTACACACAAAGGAATGTTGTCAATTGTTGAGGAGATCAGAACAGAAAAATTTCCCCGACTTAGAATTGGTATAAACAATGGTGAGAAAATTTATGATCTTGCAAGTTTTGTTCTTTCAGAGTTTACTGAAAATGAACTTAAGATAATAAAAAACACAATGGATTCTATTCCAGAGATTATCGTCAGTTTATTGAGTATTGGGATAGAAAGAACTATGACAAAATTTAATAGAAAAAACCTTGCTCCTTCCGAACAGAAAGGGGCTGCTAAAAACCATAAGGAGGATTAAATGAAAAACTATGAGTTAATGTTTATTCTCAAACCCAACCTCACAGAAGAGGAAAGAAAAAAAACAGTTGATATTATCAAAAACATTGTTATTGAAGGTGGCGGAGAAATCACCAGAGAAGAAGACTGGGGCAAAAGAACTCTTGCTTATGAAATTCAAAAATTCACAGAAGGCTTTTATGTACTTTTGAATTTCTCAGCTCCCCCCAATATTCCTTTGGAGCTTGAAACCAGAATTAGGCACACTGAGTCCATCCTGAGATGGCTTATAATCAAATTGGATAGGGAATTGAAAAAGCCTGAAAAGTTAGAGAAGAAAAGAGCTAAAAAGACTGAAGAATCAATGGAGTTTTAAGGAGGATAAAATGGCAAACAATCAAAACAAAAGAGGAAATAAATCTTCTTATTTTCAAAAAAAGAAATTTTGTTGGTTTTGCAAACACAATATGTGGTATATAGACTATAAAGATGTTAATCTTTTAAAAAATTATATACATGAAAATGGTAAGATAATGTCCAGAAGACTGACTGGAACATGTCACTATCATCAGAAAAGACTTACTATTGCAATCAAGAGAGCAAGACACATGGCATTATTGCCATTTATTGTAAAATAGGAGGAGCAGATGAGAATAATTTTATTAGAAGACATAGAGAATGTTGGTAAAAAGGGAGAAGTTGTTAATGTTAAAGATGGTTTTGCAAGAAACTACTTAATTCCCAAAGGTGTTGCCTTAAAAGTCACAAAGAGCAATATTAAAATGATAGAAGAAAAGAAGAAAAAGCTTGAAAAAGAGAGAGAGAAAGAAATAAAAACTGTAGAGGAATTGAAAAACAGAATAGAAACCATCACTCTCAACATTAAAAAGAGAGCTGGAGAAGAGGATACCCTTTTTGGCTCTGTAACATCATCTGACATAGAAGAGGCTTTGAAAGCTGAGGGAATTGAGATTGATAAAAAGAATATTCTTTTGCATGAACACATCAAAAAATTAGGAGAATATGAGGTAGAAGTAAGAATTCATCCCTCTGTTAAGGCAGTTTTAAAAATTAATGTAGAAAAAGAAGAATAAAAATGGCCTCACCTCCAGAGGGTCCTAATAAAAAAAGAAAAAAGAAAAATTTAGTCCCAGAATTACCAGCAAGCATTACAACAGAAAAATCAGTATTGGGAGCTGTTTTAAAAAACAATCAGCTTTTTTTCGGAAGTTTTATAGATCTTGAGAAAAGGGATTTTTATCTAAAAACCCACCAGATAATTTTTGAAGCAATACTGGAAATTTTTCAGGAAAACAATCAGTGTGATTTAGTAACCCTTGCTGATTATTTAAAGGATAGAGGCCTTATAGATGAAGCTGGAGGCTTTAGCTATGTTTCCGAACTTACGGATGGTGTTCCTGTTCTTGAGAGTATAGACCATTATGTAAGAATCTTAAAAGAGAAAAGTTTAAAAAGAAAACTATTTTATTTAGCAAATGATCTAATGACTTCAGTTACAGAAGAAATAGTTACTCCGGAAGAAATATTGGATAAAGCGCAAATAAAACTCCTTGAGCTTGCTGAGGGAGGAGTTTCAAAAGGCTTTGTTAATATAGGCCAAATTCACAAAGACTTTTTAGAGGAGTTAGAGAAAAAGAGAAAAGGTTATAAACCAGGACTTGCTACAGGTTTTATAGATATAGACAATAGAACAGGGGGATTTCAAAAACAAAATTTGATAATTGTTGCAGGAAGACCGGGTATGGGAAAAACAGCTTTTGCTCTCAATGTTGCATATAATGTTGCCAAAAGTGGGGGTTGTGTAGGAATATTTTCTCTTGAGATGAGCAAAGAGGAACTTTATAAGAGATTGGTTTCTATAGATTCCGGTATTTTCTCCAATAAAATCAGAGATGGAATTCTAACTAAAGAAGAAAGACAGAAAATTTTTGATTCAGCCAATGCAATTTCAAATATGAAAATATTCATTGATGAAACAGGTGGAATTTCGATAGTAGAACTAAGTGCAAGAGCAAAGAGACTTCATGATGTAAACAAGTGCGACTTATTTATAGTGGACTATATCCAGCTTGCAAAAGCTGGTAGGTTTGCAGAATCGAGGGTCAGTGAAGTAAGTCTTATTTCAAGAGGTCTCAAAGAGTTAGCAAAAGAGCTCAATGTTCCTCTCATTGCTATTTCACAGCTCTCAAGAGCAGTGGAAACAAGACCTGGGGCAAGAAGGCCAAGACTTTCAGACTTGAGAGAATCTGGAGCTATTGAACAGGATGCAGACCTTGTGATGTTTGTTTATAGACCCGAGGTATATTACCCCAATGAAGCAAGATTTGCAGGAATTGCTGAAATTATTATTGCAAAACATAGAAATGGAACCATTGGTTCAGAACTTTTAATTTTCATGGGAGCCACAACAAAATTTACCAATGCTTCCTTACCGGATAAAGAGGAAATATTAAATCTACTCCGGGATCTTGAATAAAGGAGGATGTAATGAGTAAAATAGCTTTAATTACAGGAATTACGGGGCAGGATGGTTCATATCTTGCTGAATTTTTACTGGAAAAAGGATACGAAGTACATGGTATCGTTAGAAGAACAAGTTCTCTGGTAAATAGACATAGAATAGATCCAATAGTAAAAAGAGCAAAAGAAAGGGGGGAGAAAATTTTTCTTCACTATGGAGATATGACAGATAGCTCTTCAATATATAAAATAATTGCAAAAGTAAAACCTGATGAAATATATAATCTTGCTGCTCAAAGTCATGTAAGAATCTCATTTGAAGCCCCTGAATATACAGCAAATTCAGATGCACTTGGTACTTTAAGAATCTTAGATACTATTGTGGAGCTTGGTTTACAGGATAAAACAAAATTTTATCAGGCTTCAACAAGTGAACTTTTCGGGAATACCAATGAATTTCCTCAAAAGGAGACAACTCCTTTTCATCCTTCAAGCCCCTATGCCGTAGCAAAACTTTATGCATACTGGATTACAGTCAATTATAGAGAATCATACGGAGTTTTTGCATGCAATGGTATTCTTTTTAACCATGAAAGTCCGAGGAGAGGAGAAAATTTTGTCACGCGAAAGATCACACTTGGAGTTGCTGGAATAAAGTTAGGGTTAAGAGATAAGCTGTATTTGGGAAATCTTGATGCTAAAAGAGATTGGGGTTTTGCCGGAGACTATGTAAAAGCAATGTGGATGATTCTTCAGCAAGAGAAACCAGAGGATTTTGTAATTGCCTCCGGAGAATCCCATTCCGTCAGAGAGTTTGTTGAGCTTGCCTTTAAGGAGGTTGGAATTGAGATAGAGTGGAAAGGAGAGGGGGTAAATGAAAAGGGAATAGACAAAAAATCGGGGAAAGTTTTAGTTGAAATAGATCCACGTTATTATAGGCCTCTTGATGTAAAATTTTTATGGGGAGATTATTCAAAAGCAAAGGAAAAGTTGGGATGGAAACCTGAAGTGAATTTTGAGGGCCTTGTAAAGATGATGGTTAAGTCTGACCTTGAATATTTAAAAAATCTTTAAGTCTGTATCTCAGACTGGCTTGATTTAACTATTCATTTACACGTAATTTACTTTACATATATCAAATTCAAACCCATTCTTATCTTCTAATCTTATTATTAAATTAAGATTTATTAAAAAACCTAAAGGATAGTAAAACTAAATATAACCTTAAAATTTTATATAGAGGGGTGAATTTTTAGGGAATAGTTCTATCTTTTTAATTAAATTCTGGTTTTTATCCCAGATTAAAAGCCCATATTTTCCATAATGAACAATTTTAGGTAGTAAAGACGATGGAAAACTGAAATTTGAGGTTAAAATAAGCATATAAAATCCATTAGCTTCCTTTGTTGTTAAAACTATACTGAGATCTTTCAAAGCATATTCAATACCATCTATATTTAGTAACCCCTCTCTTTCAGAAAAGCCCAGCTCTCTTAATTTTTCAAGAACAATTTCTCTTTTTGGATTTATGACAATTATTCTATTAGTGTCTTTACCAAAATTTTTATTTGGAAACGAATCTGCGATTTCACTATCAAACCTATTTTTTTCTCCAGTAATTTCAATCTTATTTTTACCTATAAAAAGCGAAATAGAAGGTGGAACTTCCTGTTCATATAACTTTCTAAACACCTCATAATCCGGATCAAGGTAAAAAGCAGAAGCTCTCTTGGTCAGTTGAAGAGTTATTTCCTGTTCCTTCTCATATAAAGAAATGGTATGTTTTGTAGAACTTCCCTCTTCAGCTATTATAAGAGCGGGAACATCGATTATATAGGGTTCTCCTGTCTGAATTTGAGAGATCTTTAACTTGATTATATAGTACTGACCGCTTTTGTACTGTTTTTCAAATTCCACTTTAAACTGTGGTGCACCTTTTCTATCTATCCATTGGTAAAAAAAGTTACCTAAATTCTTATCTGAAATATCTTCCATTATTTCTTTTATGTTGTCAAAAGAAGCTTTCTTAAATTTATATTTAATAGCAAACCTTTTTAATCCTGTTTCAAAATTTTCCTTTCCGACAAGATTCCTGAGCATATAAAAAAACATCATAGATTTTCCATAGCCAATTGTTCTTGTAGCTTCATCAACCCTGCTCTTAAAATCTTTTATAGCTATCTCATTATCAGGAGTCACATAGGAATAATAGTCTTTGAGTATCTGAAACCTATAAGCTTTACCTTTCCCCTTCATATCTGAGTATAGATAATCTGCATAAAACACTGTCAAACCTTCACACCAGTTTCCTCCAGAATAATCCACATAGACAGAGTTCCCCCACCAATTGTGCAAAATTTCATGTCCCAATGAAGTATCCACGATAAAAGGCAATCTTATTACTCTGTTCCCAAGAAGGGTAAAAGAGGGCATACCATATCCGGTCTGTAAAAAGTTTTCAACCACAAGAAATTTTGAAAAAGGATATTTAGTAAATATTTTTTCATAAAGATCTATATATGCTTTTGTTTTTCTAATATAAGTTGGTGATAAATTTGCTTCTTTTATAAAAAAGTATGTTCCTATCTTAATCCCATTGTGCGTCTCTTCAGAGATAATATAGTCTCCCCCGGCAAGATCAATTCCTTCAATGGGATTATCTATATTAAAGAAAAAGATATTGTTAAATGAATCTGAAGTTTTACTCATTTTACCCTCTGAAACAACCTTGTAGGGTTTGGGAACACTGACTTCAAGATTGTATCTTCCGAGATGCCCCGGGACAAAAGGATACCAGAGGTTTCCAAAAGTTAAAAATATCCCCCTCTTATCAACTACACCAGAAGGCCTGCCCTCTTTTTTCATATGAGAAAAGGAGATATTACCTCCCCTTGCCTTTACTAAAATCTTGTAGCTTATTTCAAGATGAGAAAAATTTTCTTTATCCTCATCCAAGCTTACCTGGTAAACCTTCGCATTTTTGAGTGTCTCTTCATCTATCTCTTCGTAATTAATATTTAAATCTTTCAGTGTCCTCTCATCCGCTATAACAGTTATTCTTGTACCCCTCAAACCTGTTGAAATTTTGGAAATCATCGCTCTTTTGTCAAGAAGAAAAATTATTTTGTTTATCGGGCTAAAACTGATTGTCAATTCTCCCTGAAGAAAATTGAGTTTGGGAATTATCTTAACTTTCATTGAATAATTAAGAATTTCACTTTCTTTAAGAAGATGTTCTTCAAACTTATTAGGATTTATAGCAAAAACAAAAGTATTAAAAAAAAGTAAGAAGATTAAAAATATAAAAATTCCTTTTTTACCCATAATGTCACTCCTAATTATCTATCCTTTTTTTGCATTCTCTATTATTTTAAAGTATTTTCCAGTAATTTTATCCCAGGTATAATTATCTTCATAAAAAGCCCTTCCATTTTCTCCCATTCTTTTATATATATCTTTATTGTTCAGTATATATTCAAGAGCTTCCTTAAATTCAAAATAATTCTCATAATAAAGTCCTCCCTTTGACCTTATTACCTGGTCCTTTAAAACAGGGCATCCGCCATTAACAATAACAGGTTTTTTCAGAGCCCAGCTTTCTATGGTAACCATTGAAAGGGATTCATAAAAAGATGGCATTATAAGAATTTCAGAGGCTGCAAGAGCATTGTATTTATCCTCATCGGAGACAGCCCCAACATAAATAATATCCTTATCTTCAGGAATCGGATAAACTTCTTTTCCTATAAGCACAAGTTTTAATTCTCCTTTATTTTCCTTTTTATATTTAAGAAAAAAATCAAAAAGATGGTCCACTCCTTTATTCTTATCTATTCGCCCTATATATAATATAAATTTTTCATTTATACCATATTTTTTTCTAAAATCAGAAGCAGCGTATTTGTAAGGTATTTCAGAACCGACTCCCACTATTTCTCCATATGTTTCATAATTGCCAGAAAAGAGATTAATTATTCTTTTCTCCTCCCACGAATTGTATGCAATTCCACGAGGCAAATGGAAAATAGGTCTGAAAATTTTAAGCTGGAGGGTGGGATCAGGCTCTGCAGTGGGAACAAGTATAGCCTTCTTAGTAAATTTTTTTATTCCAAAGAAGGAGTGATAGTATCTGAAAGAAAAAAATATAAAAAAATCAAACTCTTCTTCCCTTTTTTCCAGAGATTTAATCAGAGAGGGTAAGTTTGGCCCTTCCTCATCAAGCCACTTTAATTCATCCTTTTCTGTATGCTCTCTGTTGAATACCTTTTCCTGAATTCTTCCGAATTTTTCTGGATTCCTCTTTTTTTTAACCGAAAATCTATTAACTTTTACTCCATCTATATATGTTACTTTTTCCTTATAATAATCTTTCCATGTAATATAATCATTGGCTTTGGAGGTGAAGACTTCTATGTCAAAATATGGTTTTAATTTTTTTACTATTAATCTACAATGATACTCCGCTCCACCAATAATATCCTCTCCATATCTTTGAACAACAAAACCTAATTTCATATTAAAGATTCTCCAAAAACTTAAGGAAATCTCCCAAAATCTTTTCTTCCTTGTATTTAGTTCTATAAAGATTGTAAGCCCTTCTGTTTAGTTTTAATCTTATCTCTTTGTTATTTAAAAGGTAATTTACACTTTCCTGAAACTCAAAATAGCTTGAGTAACCTATTCCTGCCTTTGTTCTCTCTATGAAATCATTATAATTCTGGTTTCTTGTATCAGCAATGAATGTCTTTCCGGCTTTTAAAGATAGCATCATATCATAGGATAAAATATCTTTAAGGGAGGGGTGAATACTAAATAATGCTCCTTTAAGAGCAGTAAAAACAGCTTTATCATCATAAATTTCAAGAATCTTTATTGAATTATCATCTATCATCGGCATCTCTCTACTTCCCATTAAAAGAAGGTCAAGAGAAGCAAAATTTAATTTTTTATAGTATAAATAGTATTTTAAAAGTCTACCTACCCCTGATGACTCGTTTAAAGGGCCATAATATAACAAATACGGATTATCTATTCTATGTTTAAGCTTAAATTTTGTTGTATCATCGCTTCTAACCCTTTCTTCAGTGATTGGATAAATAATATACGATTTTTTATCCTTTATTGAATTAAATATTCTAAAGTAAAGCTCTTTCTGAGCTTGAGAGTAAAAAACAAGAACAGTGCTATTTTCAAGAGTTTCTCTGAACATGTCCAGATTCATTATTTCTGTATCAGAATCAAGAACAAATAAGACTTTAGGTTTTTTTATTCTTTTGGCGACATTAAAATTCAAAAAGGAGTGTTCCCCATAAATAAAAAAATAATCAAAGGTCTCCTCCAATTCCACTGTTTTATTTAAAAGGTCAGGAACAACAGGTCCTGCCTGCCTATGCCAATTGGATTCATCTCTTCTTGAATGAAGTCCGGAAAAAATCCATTTTGTAAATCTCTGAAAATTACTGAACTCTTTCTTTATTTTGGATTCAAACCTGTATATATCAATACCTTTATAAATAAATTCTCCTTTTTTATAAACAGATTTATAAGTTCTCGTACTAATTGCAGTGGTCGTAAAAACCGTTATCCTGTTTCCCAAATGAAAAAGTTTCAATGCAAGATTAACAATGTTCCTAACCTTTCTATCATCACTCTCAGGATCAAATATAGGAGTAATAATTGCTATTTTTTTCATATAGTATCCTCTATCAACTTTAAAAAATTATGAGGAGAACTTTCCTCTTTAATTTCCTTTAATCTTTTGTTTTGCAAGGAGACTATTTTAGCATTTAATTCTCTGTTTTTCCATATTTCATAAATAAGCTCTCCGATTAAAGCAGGATTCTTTGTTCTTATCTTTATCCCAGCTTTTCCTAAAGTGTGGGGAATAGCTGTACTATTGTATGCAATGACAGGAAGTTCATAGATCATACTTTCAATTAGAGGAAGACAGAAACCTTCATGTTCACTGGCACTGATGAATAAATCCGAAACTTGATAGTATGTTAATAATTCATCATAAGGAATATGACCTGTAAAGAACACATCCTTAGGAGTCAGGAAAAAAAAGTTGATATAATCTAAAAGTGAGTAAAAGTATTTTTTATCCGCAGAGGTATTACCAACTATAATCAGTCTCGAATCCTGATGAACATATTTCTTTAAGTAAAAAAATATTTTAATAATATCTTCATACTTTTTGTTTGCCACAATTCTCCCAACAGTTAATATATTTAGCTTTCCATCTTTAAATATTTTTTCAAGTATAGGTACAGGCTCTCTTTTGTACTTGGAAAAATCTATCATGAGTGGAAATGTAGCTGTCTTTGTAAATCCAATTTCCTCAAGTTCTTTCCTGTTAAATTCAGAATCACCTATTGCAAGATTTATAGATGATTTTAAATAATTGAGTTCCTTTCTTCCATAATAACCTATCCTGAACAAATCCTTTCTAAACCTGTAAAAGAATTTGTAAGGTGTTATATTATGATGGATAAGAATTTTCTTTCCCTTTGAAGAAATAAAAAAATCAGTCAAGCCTGACGGTATTGCAAAATGATAAATTTTAATATCATTTTTGTCCTGATACTCTTCAAAAAACTTTGCTTCACCGCTTACCGCTGAATCTATATGATAGGCATATATCTCAGATTTAATCCCAACAGATAAAAAATATTTTTTAAGACTTAAAGCTTCAAAACCAATGGCATCTCCATAATGAAAAGCAGGCAGAAATTGATTTATCTCATTTATCCCCATTTTAACTTTTCTCTTAAAATACTAAAATAATCTCTGTTAGGATTACTTATAACTTTAAGCTTTTTATCATCTTCAAACACTTCAACTATATCTCCCTCATTTATTGTTACCCCTTTTTGACCATCAATAGTAACAAATGTATCATTTCCTTTTATCACCTCAACTTTTATCCTGCACCCGGAAGAGACAATTACAGGTTTTAATGTTAGAGAGTGTGGGCATATTGGAGTAATTATAAGATTATTGCTTATTGGAGTTACTATGGGCCCCCCTGCTGATAGATTGTAAGCTGTGGAACCAGTAGGAGTTGAAATAATAAGGCCATCGGATCGAATATTGGAGAAAAAAACATCATTTACAAGAACCTTCAAAAAAATCATTCTTGCTATCTTCTCTTTACTGAAAACAACATCATTCAATGCGATAAAACTTTTTGAATTAAATTTAACCTTAAGAAGAGACCTTTCCCCTATGGAAACTTTATTTTCTTTTAAAGCAGGAATAAAATTAATAAACTCCTCTTTTGTAAATTCTGTAAGAAAACCAAGAAAACCCATGTTTATACCCAGTATTGGTATCTCCTTTTCAGCAGCTCTTGTAGCTGCGCTTAAAAAGGTTCCATCCCCTCCAAGAACCACAATAAGATCTGCTTTCTTAAAAATCTCTTCAGAAGAAAAGGTGAAATAATCAGGGAAAATTTGTTTTATTTCTTCAGGAAAGAACAAATTAAAATCATTTTTCTCCAATATTTCTATAATTTTTTCCAGATACTCTTTTAATCCTTTGGCATGAGGTTTAACTATAAAGCCTAAATTTTTATAATTCAAATGAAACCTCCTTTATCTTCTTTTCAACAAAATGCTGATCAAAGGTCTTTTTTTTATCATTTAAAAGAAATAAAAACTCAATATTTCCCTTCTGGCCTTTAATAGGAGAGATTTCCACATCATTAAGAAAAATCCCTTTATCCTTCAAACTTTTATAAACAGAAAAGAGTGTTGAATATATATGCTTTTTATCTTTAACAATCCCCTTTCTTAAAAATTCTCTCTTCCCTTCAAATTGAGGTTTAATAAGTGAGACAAATATTGCTTCAGGATTTACCTTTATAAGAGCAGGAAAAATCTTCAAAACCGAGATAAAGGATACATCCATCGTAAAAATTTCAGGTTTTCCGAATTTAAAATCCGCAGATAAAAGATATCTTGCATTTTTTTCTATTTTGATTACTCTCTCTTCTTTCTGCAGTTTATAGTGAAGCTGTTTTATATTAACATCCACAGCATACACAAGCGAAGCACCCTTTTGCAGGAGGACATCAACAAATCCTCCTGTGGAAGAACCTATGTCTGCTGCTATTTTATCTCTCACCTCTATATTAAAACTCTCAAGGGCTTTCTTTAACTTTAAAGCTCCTCTCCCAACATAAGGAAAGGGTTTTTCAATATTTATTTCAGAATCTACATTAACAATAGTTCCTGGTTTATCAACCACTTTATTGTTTAATCTAACCCTTCCTTCTCTTATATAAGCCTGAGCTCTGCTTCTACTTTCAACAAGCCCTTTTTTTAGTAAAAGCAGATCAATTCTTTCCATTTCCATCTTTTATAATAACATAAAAGGCTTTATTATTAAATTTCCTGGTACACTATTTAC
>JALXDT010000292.1 GCA_027070475.1 Candidatus Aminicenantota bacterium
GTTTATAATTTAGCAGGAATGCAAAGTAAAGCTGTTCATGTGTGGGAGACTGCTCTCTCTCTTAATAAAAAATTTGCCCCTGCTATCTCAAGGCTTGAGGGAAAAGGAGTTAATGTGAAATTTAAAATTCTTTCAGAGAAAATTAAAAATGGGCTCAAAAAGATATTCGGAGACAAAGGAGAGAAAAAGGAGAAGGAAGAGGAAGAATGAGGAGAGGTGATTTAAAATGAAAAAACTCGATTTTTACATCCCTACAAAAATAATTTACGGAAAGGGAAGGATAAAAGAATTCGGAGAAGTTCTTGATAAAAAGTTTAAAAATATAATGATTGTTAGTGGTAAATCCTCATATAAAAAGAGTGGAGCCTATGAGAAAATTTCAACTCAGTTAAAAGATAGAAATATTATTTTATTTAATGAAGTGAAGGAAAATCCTGATTTTGAAACTTTAATGAAAGGAGCGGAATTAGCTAAAAATGAAAAGGTGGAGCTCATCATAGGAATTGGTGGCGGTTCCCCTATGGATGCTGCAAAGGGTATAGCCTTACTTGCTACCAATGGCGGTAATATGAGGGATTATATGAAAGGTAAGGAAGCGAAAAAGGCCCCTTTACCGATTGTTTGCATCCCTACAACTTCCGGAACGGGAAGCGAAGTTACTCCCTATGCTGTTTTTACGGATTCTGAAACAAAGGATAAAGGAGGATATGCAAACCCTTCTATTTATCCAATTTTTTCCATAATCGATCCTGAATTGACATATTCTATGCCTGATGATGTTTTGATAAACACAGGGTTGGATGCTTTAACCCATGCTCTTGAAGCCTATCTTTCAACTAAGGCTACTCCTTTGAATGATGTTATTTCAATCCATGCAATAGAAATTATAATGGGGAATTTAAAGGATTCTCTGAAGAGGGATAAGGAAGCAATGGACAGACTATCCTATGCTTCAATGATAGCTGGGATAGCCATTGCAAATGCTGGTACACTCTTGCTCCATGCAGCCGGATATCCTTTGACTGTTTATCATCAAATCCCCCATGGGAAGGCAAATGCGATTTTACTACCCGCCTTTATGAAATTTATGAAAGAAAAATCAGAGGTAAAAGCTAAGGTTGAACTTCTGGAGGGTATTTTTGAAGAGTACGGAGGGATCCAAGAATTTATTAATTATTTTGGTATTTCAACAAAATTATCCGAAAATGGAATTTCCGAAGAGGAGATTAATACTTTTGTTGAAAAAACAATTGTAAAGAAAAACCTAAAAATAACACCTGCTCAAATTTCCAGAGAAGACCTTTTTAAATTCTATAAGGATACATTTTAATGCGAAAAAGCTTATTCCTGATTGTTATTGTTTTATCTTCTTTACTCTATTTTACTTCATGTAAGCAGAGAATAAGGATTGTATATCCCGGAGGAGTGAATATTGAATCTCCTGTTATAAGAGTCGGACTTGATACAGGAAAGGCAAATCTTAAAGTTTCATCAACAGCTGGCCTTAAAGTATATTTCAATGGCCAAAGGGTTTTTAACAATGTTCAGGGAGTTGTTGAATTTACTCTTAATAATGGAGCTATTAAGGTTCTTTCCGGAAAGGATTCTCAAATTTTAAAGGGAAATATTTTTTTAATCCCGCAAAAAGATTCTTTATTAAAGATAGGTGAGAATGAATACAGAGGAATATTTTTTCTGTTAAACAGAGGAGATTATATTAATTTAATTAATATATTAAATATAGAGGATTATTTAAAGGGAGTTTTACCCTATGAACTTTCTCCTTCTATCTACGGAGAAATAGAAGCTTTAAAGGCTCAGGCAATTGCTGCGAGAACATATGCGCTCTACACTCTCAAAAAGTTTGATAGTGAGGGCTTTGACATTTGCGCGACCAAAGCATGTCAGGTGTATAGGGGAGCAAGCGGAGAAATGCCTCTTTCAAATAAGGCTGTGGAGGAGACCAAAGGTAAAGTTCTTACCTATGAGGGTAAAATAGCTGCTGCTCTTTACAGTGCATCCTGTGGAGGGTTTACGGAGTATTCAAACAAAATGTTCAAAGGAATGAATTATCCCTATCTTATAGGTCAGCCTTGCGAGTACGATTCTATGAAATGGTATTGGATTTACACTGATAATTTCAAACCCTATTCTCTTGAAATAGATTTTGCAATAGCGATAAATCTTGTTGATGAGTTTGATGTAAAGAGAGGAAACAAAAAGATATCAACAGAGAAAGCTGCCAAAATCTTAAAAAAAATTTCTCTCCTTGTAGGAAAAGAGGAGACTTTTTTATTGGACAAGGTTAATATCATATCTTTACTTGAACCTTTTGACGGGTTGTTTTCTCTTCATCGTAAAGCAAAGGAATTATTGAAGCCTTTTGAGATTCCCAAGTCCTTTACAATCAGGTATGGAAAGAGAAAAAGTTATATGATTCAGTATTTGATAAAGAATGGTATTATAGATAAAAACGAAAGATTGTCTTATCCTTTGAACTTTAACCATTTTGTTGAAATCGTTTCAAAAATGATTATGAAAAACTTTAAGATTTTTGAGGAAGCTAAGTTTGTTTCTCTCCTCGGGAAAACTTTAAACTTCAAGGATAAAACAGGAAAGGATATTATGCTTAATGCTGACTCCCCGATCTTACTGAGAAGGATTAATGGAAAAATTTATCCTGCTCACATGGTATATTTAACCGGGAAAGAGAAGGTTAAGTTTTTTTCATCGAAACAAAACATAAAAATCCTTCTTGTTGAATATCCGAAATTTTCCTTAAAACCCGACAATCTTTATCCTTTCTGGCATAAAATATATAGTTTGAAAGAACTTGAAAAAACGATAAGAGCCTTTACTCCTATTGCAAAACTTCATGATATAGTTCCTCTTGAAAGAGGAATTTCAGGGAGGGTGATAAAACTTGAAATTCAGGATGAAAACAGAAGCCAATTTCTCTATGGTTTTCAGATTAATAAAGCATTGGGATTAAAGGATACTCTCTTTTTTATAGATAGAGAGTTCGAGGGGGACAATATAAAGAGAATAACCTTTATCGGAAGGGGATACGGACACGGAGTCGGAATGTGTCAGGTAGGTGCATACGGTATGGCTAAAAAGGGGAAAGATTATAAGGACATATTATCTTACTATTATCCGGGAACAACTATTATGGATTACTTTGATCTGGAGAAAAAGAAAAAATGAAAAAACCTCCTCTGTATTACAAGGTTTTTGAAAACAGGAATTGTAGTAAGTGGGTGGTTTTCATACATGGAGCCGGAGGAAGTTCCACAGTCTGGTTTAAGCAATTAAAAGCTTTTAGAAGAAATTTCAATGTTCTTTTATTGGATTTGAGGGGGCATGGAAAATCAAGAAATGTTATAAAGGAGTGGAAGACAAACAAATATACATTTAAGGATATCAGCGTAGATATTATAGAAGTTATGGATTCCATAAATCTGAAGTCAGCTCACTTTGTAGGAATCTCATTGGGAACAATTATAATAAGAAACATAGCTGAGCTCTATCCGGAGAGAGTGGAATCAATGATCCTTGGGGGTGCTGTTATCAGGTTTAATATTCGTTCAAAAATATTAATAGCTATAGGAAATATGGTTAAGAGATTTATTCCTTATATGTGGATTTATAAACTTTATGCCTGGATATTAATGCCTAAGAAAAGGCACAAGGAGTCAAGATTGGTCTTTGTAAGGGAAGCTAAAAAACTTTATCAGAAGGAATTTATAAGATGGGTAAGACTTACATCAGAGGTCAAACCATTAATGAGATTTTTCAGGGAAAAAGAGACAGATGTTCCAACTCTTTATTTGATGGGAGATGAAGATTATATGTTTCTGCCTGGCGTGAAAGCTGTAGTGGAAAAACACAAAAAAGCTGTTCTCAGGATAATAAAAAACAGCGGGCATGTTTGTAATATTGACCAACCCTCTGTATTTAATGCTCTTGCAATTAAATTTATCAAAAACTCCGGGGATTTCTTTTATAAAAAAGAAGAGATAGTTGGAAATGCTTGATTTTTCAGGGGAGAAGTATTAGTAAATTATGAAAGCTGAAAAAATTTCAGGTATCCTCTTAATAGACAAGCCAAAGGAGTTTTCATCCTTTGATGTTGTAAGAAGGATCAAAAAAGTTTTTCCTGAAAACAAAGTAGGGCACTTCGGGACCCTGGATCCAATAGCCACAGGTTTGCTTATTATAGGAATAGGAAAGGCTACTAAATTTTTTGACCTTTTTAAGAAGGAATCAAAAACATACATGGCAAAGGCACAGCTGGGAATAACTACTGATACCTATGATATAACAGGTAAAATAGTTAAAGAGGCAAAGGATTTTAATGTATCTTTTAGTGAATTGAATGATGCCTTAAAATCTTTTATCGGAGAGACACTTCAAACACCCCCTATGTTTTCAGCAAAAAAATTCAAAGGAAAGCCACTTTACAAATTGGCAAGAGAGGGGAAAGAGGTTAAAAGAAAACCCGTTAAAATCAATATAGATTATCTTGAGCTTTTAAGTTATGAATCACCTTTCTTTGACTTCATAGTATCATCATCTTCCGGAACATATATCAGGAGCCTGATTAATGACCTCGGTGAGCTTTTGGGTTGCGGTGCCACAATGGTTGAGCTTAGAAGAACAGAGATCGGTGGCTATAAGGTTGAGCATGCTCTTACACTTGAAGAATTTGAAGCAGAGGTTAAAAATGGGAAAATATTCAATTTCATAATTCCCGTTGAAAAGATTTTCCCTGAATTTCCGAAGATAATAGTATCTCCGAGGGGAGAGTTTCTTGCCTCAAACGGAGCTCTTGTTCCTGCGGAGGAGGTTTTAAAGGTTGAGGGTGTCAGTGATGAATACTTTAAACTTTTTAATGATGAGGGCAAATTTTTATGCCTTGCAAAACCTGAACTTACAAAGAGAGCCTTTAAACCTGTAATAGTATTAAAGTGATGGAAGAGATAAGGGCTTCTGTAATCTCAATAAATTTTGAAGGGGATAATGGATTTAAAATCGTAAGAGCAAGAGAAAAGGGCGGAGGGATTATAAGTGTTGTCGGTAAACTTGAAGGAGTGGGAGAGGGAGATCCACTGATTTTAAGAGGGGAGTATAATGAGCATCCTGTCTATGGCAAGGAATTTCTTGTAAAGGATTTTGAATTTGATCAGGAGGCTAAGGAGGAGAGCATTGTAAGGTTTATATCTTCCAATAGAATAAAGGGTATAGGCGAAAAAAAAGCAAGAAAAATTGTTGAAAAGTTTGGTGAGGATACAATAAATATATTGAAAAATTCCCCTGACAAACTCCTTGAGATCAATGGAATAGGCAAAAACAATATAAAGATGATAAAAGAGAGTATTGCCGAATTGGGAGATACCTTTGATTCTCTGATTTTTCTTAATTTTTTAGGATTTGGCTCAGCACTATCTTATAAGATTTTAGAGAGTATGGAAGGTGATATTGAAAGTGAGATAAGGGAAAATCCTTATATACTGATAAAAAAAGTGAAGGGTATAGGTTTTAAACTTGCGGACAGGGCTGCAAAAAGACTCGGAATTCCCGATGATTCCCCTTTCAGATTAAAAAGTTATATACTCTATCTTCTTGAATCTTCCCTTGAAGAGGGGCATACATTTTTACACAGGGAGGAGCTTGAAAACCTCTTTATATCCGAAATGTCTTCCTCCTCTGAAGTCTTTACAGAGATGATCGAAAGCCTTTTGGAGGAAGAGGAAATTGTTGTCATAGATACAGCTGTCTATTTGAAATATGTCTATGAGATTGAGCAAAAGATAGTTGACAAACTTCTTATTTTGAAAAAGCATCCCTTTGTTTTCACCTTAAAGCCATCCGAAAAAACAATAAATGAGATAGAAAATAAATGGGGAATAAAGGTTGATGAAACTCAAAGAGATGTTATCTTAAATGTTATAAACAATAAACTTTCAATAATAACCGGAGGTCCCGGAACAGGCAAAACAACAATATTAAAGTTTATAATCTCTCTTTTAAAGCAGAATGGCAAAACAGTTTTTATCGCAGCTCCCACCGGAAGAGCTGCCAAAAGGATAAGTGAAACCTCAGGAGAGGAGGCAAAGACAATTCACAGGCTTTTGGAATACATACCGGGGAAAGAGGGATTTATGAAAAACAGATTTAATCCACTTGAAGCTGAGGCTGTTATAATTGATGAAGCCTCTATGATGGATATATTTATTTTTTACAGGCTTTTGGATGCTTTAGGTCCCAATACCCAGCTAATACTTGTGGGAGACCACTATCAGCTTCCGCCCGTAGGCCCCGGCTATGTTTTCAGGGACCTTGTGAACTCAGGCAAAATTCCGGTTTACTTTCTTGAAAAGATTTACAGAAGGGATGAGGATAGCCTTATAAGTTTAAATGCTCTGAAAGTTAAAAGGGGAGAGATGCCTGAAATAGGTGGGAAAGAGAATAAAATATCGGATTTTTACTTTATAAGGAGAAACAAAGAGGATGATATTTTAAAACTTATCCTTGAACTATACCTTGAAAGGATTCCCTCCAAATTTATGGTTGATCCCTTCTCGGATTCAATACAGATTCTCACTCCCATTTACAGAGGAGTGATAGGAGTTGATAATCTCAATAAAATTGTTCAATCAGAGCTTAACAGCAGCAGAAAGGGAATTAAACACTATGAAAAGGTCTTTAAGAAGGGCGATAAGGTAATGCAGCTTAAAAACAATTATGAAAAGGATGTTTTCAATGGAGACATAGGAAGAGTTAAAAGAATAAATCACTATACTCAGACAATAGAGATTGATTATTATGATAAAACAGTTGTTTATGAAAGAAAGGAGTTCAATGAGATAACCCTTGCCTATGCTATTTCAATTCATAAATCTCAGGGAAGTGAATACGATTATGTGATTGTCCCTATTACCAAATCTCAGGGAATTATGCTACAGAGAAACCTTATTTACACAGCCATTACAAGGGCAAAAAAGATGATGATTTTTGTCGGAGACCCCGAAGCCCTTGAAATAGCAGTCAAAAACAATACCCCCCTCAAACGAAACTCTCGAATCTATGAGTTGGTGGTTGAGAGGTTATAGTAGCGAACGAAGTGAGCGAAGATCCAGCTCTTTCTTTCCAACTGTAAGTGAAAGAATGTACCAGTAGAAATAATGCATGAAGAAAACTTCACAAAAACAACGCTAATTTTAAAAGATAGTGCTGGATGAATTGAGAGTAATGTTGTAGGGGCAATTCGTGAATTGCCCCTACAATTAATTATATTAAATATGATAAACAACGAGAAGCCTCAAACTTCAAAAACAACTCAAAGCTCAATGTTCAAGTTTCATTTCTGACATCGAACACAGCGCTTGGGTGTAACTTAAGGATAGTGCCTCATAAAAGTAAAACTTTATTTATAGTTAAAAGTTTGTTATTTTAAATATTATTTAAATGGAGGTGAATAATGAAAATAATAGTTTTGGGTGCTGGCCTTGTAGGGACTCCGATGGCGGTGGATCTTGCTAAAAATGGGAACTATCAGGTTAGTGTGGCTGATATAAACTCTGAAACTTTGAAAAAAATTGAAACTAAATATCCTATATCAACTATAAAAAAAGATCTTTCAAAACCTTCCAATATAAAATCTATTATTGGTGATTATGATTTGGTTATCAATGCATTACCCGGTTTTTTGGGCTTTCAGGCCTTGAAGTCAATTATAGAGGAAAGGAAAAATGTTGTGGATATAGCTTTTTATCCGGAAGACCCCTTTGAACTGGATAATTTGGCAAAGAAAAACAAGGTAATAGCAGTGGTTGATTGCGGAGTTTCTCCCGGAATGAGCAATATCTTAATAGGCTATGTTAATGAAATTCTGGATAAAACAGAAAAAGCTCTTATTTTGGTTGGAGGTTTACCTCAGAAAAGGGTATGGCCTTATGAATATAAAGCTGTGTTTTCTCCTCTTGATGTTATAGAGGAATATACCCGCCCGGCTCGATATAAAGAAAAGAGGGAGCTTGTTGTAAAACCTGCTCTTTCGGATGTTGAATTGATTGATTTTGAAAGGATTGGGACTCTTGAGGCATTTAATAGTGATGGGCTCAGGACACTTCTAAAAACTGTGGATATTCCCAACATTAAGGAAAAGACTCTTCGATATCCGGGGCATGTGGAGAAAATAAAGATTTTAAGAGAAACAGGTTTTTTCAGTCAGGATAAGATTGATATTAATGGTGTGAAAATTCGACCTCTAAATCTTACCGCAAAACTTTTGATTCCAAAGTGGAAGCTTGAGGAGGGAGAAAGAGATTTTACAATAATGAGAGTGATTGTTGAAGGAAAGAAAGAGGGCAAAAAAGTTAAATATACCTATGATTTGTATGATGAATATGATGAAAAGACGAAAATACATTCAATGGCAAGAGTGACAGGATACACGGCAACTGTTGTTGCTGAAATGATATTGAATGGAATGTATAAAAAGATTGGGATTTCTCCCCCTGAGTATATTGGTAAAACACCTGATCTCTTAGCTTTTATTTTAGAAAGATTAAAAAACAAAGGTGTTATTTATCAACAAAAGATAGAAAAAGAATCGTAGAATCTCTTTGATTAAATTTATAAAATCAGACGATTATTCTATACTACTTTCTCTTCCCTTATCATCAACTGCAGTTATATAGTATTCATAAGCAATCTTCTTTGTTCCGAGGGATCTGTCATAATATTTAAATTCACTTGCCGGTAAAATTGTTAGATACTTATAGTTTGATAATCCCTTTTCTCTTCTGTATATTTTATAGTGCGTAATAAAAGCTCCTATCTCACTATTTCTTGGATTTTTATCCCATGTGATTTTATAGAAGTATTCTGTAGTAAACAGACTTCTGTTTGCAAATAATTCATAATGCTGATTGAGAGGAGAAAAGATTCCTAAAACTTCTATATCTCCGAATGCTGAGTCAGTTGCACCATCATCATCTGTGACTGTTAATTTAATGTGATAGGTTCCCTTTTGGGTATAAGTATGGCTGATTGTTTTCCCAAAGCCTACCTTTCCATCTCCGAAACTCCAGCTATACTTGACAATTTCTCCATCAGGGTCTCTGGATGCTGAAGCATCAAAATTAACCGTCAGGGGATAAAGTCCTGTTTTAGGATTATAGGTGAATTTTGCAATTGGTGGTTTGTTGGGTTCAGGCTCCGGTTCTGGTGATTCTTCGGGTTCAAAATTTGCAAACATAATTTCACCTGTATCTCTGTTTTCCCAGACTAAGGCAGCTCCTATTTCACTATTGTAATCAATTGAAGGATAAAAGGCATCCTGTTTTGAGGATATTTTAACTGGATCACTCCAATTTTCTCCATTGTATACTGAATATACAATGTCTCCATCCTTGTCTTTGTAAGTATATAAAAAGCCGGAACCATAGGCTGTGGAATCCGAGTAGTATTGGTCATGATCTCTTCTCCATCCTAATCCTACAAACTCTGGATCTTCCCATCCGTCTCTATCTTTTAATGAGGAGTAGTAGGACTTTTCCTGGTAATAGTAAAATCCTACATGGATCTTTCCCCCGCTTGCAGCAACAGAGGGACGGAAACACCATTTGTTGATCTGATTTACATCATAAGCTTTTCCCCAGTGTCCGTTTCCATCATCCATATTAATCATGGGTTCTAAAACATCAACTTCCCAGGTACTTTCTTTATTATCCTGCCATACTACAATGATTTCTCCATTATTGCCGGGATACATGTCGAGGTATTTGGAGGTTCCGTTTGCTGTGTTTGATACATTTACAGCTGCTCCCCATCCTTTACCGGGAGTGTACACTTTTACATAAATATCTGGCATTCTCGGGTTTCCCCTTTGCCAGGCAACAGCTATCCTTTTGTTTGTTGTTGTTATTATTTTGGGTTTTCCCATATCATATCCACCACTTGGAGACATGGTTATTGATTTTTCCCATCCATCATTGTATTCTATAAACTTAATGCAATTACAACCTAAATGGTGCCAGGTTACTACAAATCCACTGTTTTTCCCTCTGAATACATCAGGATATATATTTCCGCTACTACTTTGATCTGGTAATCTTGCTGGTTTTGTCCAATTTTCTCCTTTTTTTATCGAATAATATACATAGCTTGTACCTCTGATGACTTCCTCCCAGACGACCATAATCTTCCCTGTTTGATCAATTGCAACTCTGGGATTTTTTGATTCATAAGAGCTATTGGATATGTTTACAATCTCAAAACTATAGGAAAAGATCCCTATTAGTAATAAGAGTATGAATATTATCAACCTTTTTTTAATTTTAAATTTCTTCACCTTCATATATTTATTTTGATTGATAATTTTAGTTTTGTCAATTTAAATTGTTTATTTTTGTGGTTTAAAATCTTCTCTTTGGGGATAAAACACATCTAATATTATTGAATCATCTTCAAGAGAAAGAACGCCATGTGGGGTGTTAGACTTTATATAAATGCTATCCCCCTTTTTGACGATTTCCTTTTTCCCATCAATTGTAAATTCAAATTTTCCTTCTAATATATAGCTTATCTGTTCATGTTCGTGTTGATGGATCTCTCCTATGGCACCTTTTTCAAATCTCACGTGTACGAGCATAAGAGAACCTCCATGGGCAAGAACCTTTCTGTAAACTCCTTTACCTCCCTTTTCTTCCTTTATGTTTTCAAGTCTTGCTATCATTTCCCTTTTAGAATAATTTGTAAAGCAGGACAAAAAGGGTAAAGAGGAAGGTAATTATTAACATTATATTTCTTCCAAGATTAGCTTTATATTTGCCCATCAAAGATTTTTTATTAACAAAATAAATTATTATAAGCACAGAAAGAGGAGCCAGAATAAGATTTCCAGCCATCCCGAGTATAGCTTTTATCAGTGCAGGCAATTTCCAGAATGGTGCTAAAATTCCGGGAACCACAATCCAGAGCATTAAAGCAATATCATAGGTCTTGTTTCCCTCTTTGAATTTCCAATCTTTTCCTAAAATATCAAGTGTAAAATAAACCATGATCATTGCAACTCCGACCATTGTGGTAAATGCTGCTGCTAATAATCCCAATGAAAAAATTCTCGGTGCAAGAAAGCTTATAGCTCCTGGAAGAGCGGGGGTAATAACCTGTCCGGCCTGTGCAACAGTTTCTATTTGAGAAAAGTGTAATCCTCCATTTTGTCCTCTGTACACACTATTTAAAGCTGTTGCTCCGGCGACGACAACCACAATGGAAAAAAGCCCCCATATAATGCCAAAATTCTGAACAGATTTCCAGAATGATTTTTTCAGATCTTTTTCCGTATACTCAGCATTTGATGTAAAGTAACCATAGGAAAGAAGTAAAGTGGCGGGAAGAGCCTGCCCTGCTATTGACATTAATTGAAGAAATCCGCTCCTAACTTTACCCGGTGAACCTACAACAGGTAGATCTTTCGGTATTTTGGGGATTAAACCTTTTGCCACTTCAACCCAGATCTTCCAGTCAAGTAATCCTTTTATTGCAACAACTATAAAAGCAAAGAGAATAAAAAGCAAAAGATATGTCATTATCTTTTCGATTTTTTTAAATCCCCCGGATGTAACAAGAAAAACTGTGATAATTAAAAGAATGATTGTTGTTATAATAATTCCGGGAGTTGTCTTATTTGAAGGAGGTAATTTAATACCCAATGAACCATAGGTAGCTTCAACCATCACAGACATCTGTCCCATATTGACCACTATGTTTAATAAAAAAGCTGGGATGAAAATAAACCAAGCGAGGGTCCAGTGAATCTCATGCTTTATCATCTCTATCATTCCTCTGTGCTTTGACATAATACCGACTCTTGATGCAGAATCCAGAGTAAAAATGACCATCGGAATAACATATAGAGCTGCCCATAGAAGCTGCATTCTAAACCATGCTCCTGCAAGCAATCTTGTAGCAACAGCACCAGCACCTATCATCCCGGCTGCCACGATTGCGGAAGGTCCTATAACATTCTTAAAAAATTTTGTAATGGGATTGTTTTTGATGAAATCTTTCATCTCTCCTCCTATAATTGATTTTTTTATTATAAGACAAAAATTTGTTATAAACAAGTAATTGACATATGTCCAAAATAATCT
>JALXDT010000293.1 GCA_027070475.1 Candidatus Aminicenantota bacterium
ATCTTATAACGATTGATCCCTATTTAAAAAATTCAAAGAAAACTTTTTTAAAAAAGAAAAATATAGAACTTGTGGCTTTGGGAAAAGACTATAAAATATACTATAAAAAAGAGTCGGAAAACACTTTTAAACTTTACAAAACACCTTTTTAAATAAAAAAAGATACAAAATTAGAGTTTTTTGCTGAAAAAGATAAACTTAAAAGCAAAATAATTGAATCTTATTTTTCTAAGATGGATAACAATTGGAAAATTTTTATAAAAAATAGATATAGCAGCCAGTATTCTGCAGAGGGAGAGAGAAGTTTAATTAATGGTATAAAAGGAAGAAAGGATTATAGATCAGGTGAATGGCAAGGATTTGAGAAGGTGGATCTTGATGCTACTGTAGATTTTGGCAGAATAAAACAATTAAAATCTATTTCAATAGGATTTTTTCAGGATATTCAAGCATGGATTTTTATGCCTCTTTATGTTGAATTTTATATTTCAAAGGATGGAAAGCACTTTAAAAAAATCGGAAAAATTTTAAATCCTATAAATGAAAAAGAGGAAGGAAAGATAATCAAATATTTCACTCTGTCAGGTATTAATAAATCCGCAAGATATTTAAGGGTTTTTGCGAAAAACAGAGGTGTATGTCCTAAATGGCATCGTGGAGCCGGTGGAAAATGCTGGATTTTTGCAGATGAAATTATTGTGAAATAAATTTAAGTTTTAAAAAGAAAAAGATTCTATTAATTGTTTTAAAGTAAGGATAGTTACTCTTTTACACATTAATATATAACTTAGAGAAATGTTCTTCCCTATCTTTTATAACTAAAATTATATGAATAAGTTTCAACCATAGATTCCTTCCCGTGGACCAAATGATAAAAGATATATTGCATTATTCTCATATTTATAAATCAATCTTCTCTCCTGACCTTTTATAAAATAGCGATAACTTCTCAAATCTTTAAATTCGCCCTTTAATTTTTTCCCAAGATTTGGCTTTTCTTTTATTGCAATTATTGCTTTTTTCAAGGCATTTTTTTCATCTATATTCTTAATTTTTTTCCTAAGTCTTTGAAATTTTTTCGTTTCAAAGATTTTCAACTTCCAATTCCTCTATCATGCCCTCTTCTAATTCAGCTTTTGACTCAAGAATATCTATTATCTCCTCTGCTGTAAGTTCTGGATTTTTAAGGGCAAGAAGTCCTACTCTCAAAGCATATCTTAAAGCACTTGAAAAATCTCTATACTCTTTTTTAGCATACAACTTTAATTCCTTAATAAGTTCTTCATCAAAATTTACTGTTTTTCTTAGCATACTTACCTCCTCATATAATATATGATAATATCATATAGATGTCAACAGTATGAGATGAAAAAAAATAATTTTATAGAAATAGCTAAAAAATTTTTTCAGAATAATTGTCAGTAGTTATTTATGGATAATTTATTCCGGTTTTAAAGAGAGAAGAAGCTCATATTTTTTGTTTAAAAAGAGAGCTTTATGAAATTCCTCCGCTGAAATCTCACCTTTTAATCCTTTTTCAATCAATTCTTCCTGTTCTTTCTTTTTCTCAGAGATTTCTTCAAAGTCAACCTCTTCGGGATCAAGAGCTTCTTCACTTAATACTGAAACAGAGTGAGGTTGAACATCAAAATAGCCTCCCTGAACAAATAAAGATTTTTTCAAATCACCTGTTCTGTACCAGAGTTCTCCCATTCCAAGCATAGCAAAAAATGGAGTGTGCCCTTCAAGAATTCCGACATAGCCTAACTTTGCCGGAATTTCAACCTCATCCGCCTCTGTATCAAGAATTATACCCTGAGGTGTTATTATTTCAAATTTCATCAAACCTTAACTCCCATTTTTTTAGCTTTTTCCTTAACTTCTTCAAGATTTCCAACCATATAAAATGCCTGCTCCGGAAGATGATCCCATTTACCTTCAACAACCTCTTTAAAGCTTGCAACAGTCTCTTCAATTGGTACATATTTACCTTCAATTCCTGTAAACTGTTCTGCCACGAAAAATGGCTGTGAAAGAAATCTCTGAACCCTTCTTGCTCTGTTAACTATAATCTTATCCTCCTCAGAAAGCTCTTCCATACCTAAAATAGCAATTATATCCTGAAGGTCTTTATATCTCTGTAAGATCTCCTTAACCCTTCTTGCAACAAGATAGTGTTCCTCTCCTATAACTTTGGGATCAAGAATTCTTGAGAATGAGGAAAGAGGATCAACAGCAGGATATATACCCTGCTCTGTCAATGCTCTTGAAAGGTTCGTGTTGGCATCAAGATGGGAGAATGTTGTAGCAGGAGCAGGGTCCGTATAGTCATCCGCAGGAACATAGATCGCCTGAACAGAGGTAATGGAACCTTTCTTTGTAGAGGTAATTCTTTCCTGTAATTCTCCCATTTCAGTGGCAAGTGTAGGCTGATAACCAACTGCAGATGGAATTCTTCCCAAAAGTGCTGAGACCTCTGTTCCAGCCTGTGTAAATCTGAAGATATTATCTATAAATAAAAGAACATCCTGTCCTCTTTCATCTCTGAAAAATTCAGCCTGTGTAACTCCGGTAAGAGCAACCCTTAATCTTGCTCCGGGAGGTTCTGTCATCTGACCGTAAACTAGGACTGTTTTATTTATAACACCGGATTCATTCATTTCAAGCCAGAGGTCATTTCCCTCTCTCGTTCTCTCTCCAACCCCAGCAAAAACAGAGTAACCACCGTGTTTTGTAGCAACATTATGAATTAATTCCATAATCAAAACAGTCTTTCCGACGCCAGCACCACCGAAAAGTCCTATCTTTCCACCCTTAAGAAATGGTTGCAAAAGATCAATAACCTTAATTCCTGTTTCAAACATCTCAAGTTCAGTGCTTTGATCCACGAAAGAGGGAGCTTCTCTGTGTATAGGATATCTTTTTTCCGCCTTTATTTCTCCCTTTTTATCAACAGGCTCACCCATAACATTTAAAACCCTACCAAGACATGCTTCACCAACAGGAGCTGAAATGGGGGCACCTGTATCAATAGCTTTCATTCCTCTTACGAGACCATCAGTAGGATTCATAGAAACAGTTCTTACTCTGTTTTCACCAAGATGCTGCTGCACTTCAGTTGTAACGGTTATCGGAGGATCTATGTCAAATCCTTCTGATGTTATCTTTATGGCAGTATAGATCTCCGGTAACTTATCCTTAAATTCTATGTCAACAACATTTCCGATAACCTGTATGACTGTACCGATATTCTCTTTTTTACTCATTATTTACCTCCTTATTTCTTCATAGCTTCGGTAGCTGTTGTTATTTCAAGTATTTCTTTTGTAATCGCTGCTTGCCTTATCTTATTCATAGTAAGAGTAAGAGAATCAATCATATCCGAAGCATTCCTCGTGGCAAGGTCCATGGCAACCATTCTTGAGGCATGCTCGGATGCAGCTGATTCCAGAAGTATTTTATAAAAATAGTTCTTTAAATACAAAGGAATTATTTCATTAAAGATCTCTTCAACAGAAGGCTCAAATTCATATTCAAGAGCTTCTTCCTCCTTATCAACTTCTATGGGTTCAATCGGTAAAAATTTCTCAGCTTTTAGCTCAGATCTGCTCACTGAATAAAATTTGTTATAGATTACATAAACAGCATCAACTTCTCTCTTTTCATACTCTGAAATAAGTTTTTCTGCGATCTCCTTACTTTTTAAATAATCAAGCC
>JALXDT010000294.1 GCA_027070475.1 Candidatus Aminicenantota bacterium
TCACATAAATATTGAGATTATGCAAGAATAAAAAAAAGACAAATCATATATTAACTTCAAAAATCAAACTTTTATTGAAAAGCACTATTTATTTATATATAATATTTAATGCTGAATGAAAGAATAAAAAATCTAAAGCTGAGTTCCACACTTGCTCTTGTTCTGAAAGCCAATGAATTAAGAGATAAAGGGAAAAAGGTTATATCTCTGAGCGTGGGAGAACCTGATTTTTCAACTCCTGAATATATTGCAAAAGCAGGAATTAACGCTATAGAAGAGGGTAAAACAAAATATACGGCTGCTTCCGGAATAAAGGAACTAAAAGAGGCTTTGATTGATATCTATGAAAAAGAGCAGAGCTATAGATTTGATATCAATGAGGTGATGGTTCATCCGGGAAGTAAGTTTTCAATATTTTTGGTTGCCAACACTATCTTATCTGAAGGCGACAGGGTCCTGATTCCTCTTCCGTATTGGGTTTCTTACCCTGAAATAATTAAGTTCACAGGAGCAGAACCGGTTTTTGTGAATTCATGGAATGGAAATAAGTTTTACTATAAATATGAAGATTATGAAAAAGAGATAAAAAAGGGAATAAAACTTTTCATACTCTCTTCACCCTCAAACCCGACCGGTATTATAATGGGAAAGGAGGAACTTCAAAAACTTCTTAAAGCAGCCGTTGATTATGATTTTTATCTTTTAATTGATGAATGTTATAGAAGAATCATATATGATGGTGCGACCTACCCTTCCCCTCTGAAAGTTTACCCTGAAGCAAAAGAAAGGGTAATTGTTTCAGGCTCTTTTTCCAAAACCTTTGCAATGACCGGGTGGAGAATAGGTTTTACATTTGCACCGAAAGAAATTATAAAATACATGGGCATACTTCAAAGCCACTCAACATCAAACCCTGCAACACCCTCTCAATATGCTGCTTTAGCTGCTTTAATAGAGGAGAAGGATGAAGTAAATAAAATGGTAAAGGAGTATCAGAGAAGAAGAGATCTTGCCCTTGAGTTATTAAACAAAATCCCTCAAATAAAAATAACAAAGCCGGAAGGAGCTTTTTATCTATTTCCGTATTTGGGAGAAGCAATTAAGGGTAAATTCAATTCAACCTATGAGTTTTCAGAATATCTTATTGAAAAATTTCATGTTGTTGTAGTACCGGGAGAATCCTTTGGGCTTGAAGGATTCATCAGAATATCCTATGCAGCTTCAGAGGATGATATTAAAGAGGGAATTTTAAAAATTGCGGAAGCAATAAATGGTTGATACCTTCTTTGATAGTGAAAATCTATCTTATAAAGAATCCAAATATTTAATATTGCCAATCCCCTATGAAAGGACAACCTCTTTTGTCAAAGGGACAGCAAAAGCACCTGAAGAAATTATAAAAAATTCATTTTCTCTTGAACTTTTTGATTCATATTCTGAAAGAGAATACAAAGATGAGGATTTTTTTACTTTGAAGTCTATCGAATTTCCAAAAAAGCTCAACATTGAGGATTCCCTTGATCTAATTCAAAAGAAGGTAAAGGAGAATTTTAAAGAGGATAAACATTTAATTTTTTTGGGAGGAGAGCATACAATTACACTTCCTATAATAAGAGCCTACAAAGAATTATTAAAAGAAAATTTTTCTCTTCTCTATTTTGATGCTCACTATGATATGAGAGATAGCTATGAAGGTAGTAAATTTTCCCATGCCTGCGTAATGAGAAGAATTTATGAGGAGGGGATAAAACTCACAGGAGTAGGGATAAGAGCAGGTTCAAAAGAGGATTATGAGTTTTCAAAAAAAGAAGGGATCAAAATCTTCAAAGCAAGAGAATTCAAAGAAGAGATTTTCAGAGAAAGAGTAAAAAGTATAGAAAAGAATATATACATATCCGTAGATTTTGACTACTTTGATCCATCAATTTTACCTGCTGTTGGTACCCCTGAGATTTTAGGTGAAACAATTGAAGATTTTACTAAAATTTTAAAAATAATCAAGGAAGAGGGGAAAAGAGTCGTAGGTATGGATTTTGTGGAGTTTTCTCCTGTAAAAGGAATGCCCCAATATTCATACATTGCTGCATCAATTATGTTTGAGGCAATAAAAATACTTTATTAAGAAATTCTTCAAAAAAATATTGACAAGTTGATTTTTTTTGCTATAATAAGAGAGTGAGTGTTTACTCACCTATGGTGAGTGAGGAGAGGATAATGAGAAAAAAGATTATTGAATTTCTTGACAAAAGAAAGCTTGATATTTTTACCGCTGCTTTAAAGCTTGCGGACAAATTCGGTTTAAGAGGAATAACAACAAAAAATCTTGCCGAAGAGATCGGGTTCAGAGAGGGAGCATTGTACAAGCATATAAAATCAAAAAGCGATATTTTTGTTATGATTTTGGATATTTCGGAAAAACTTCTGATAGAAAAGTTCAAACAGATAAAAAAAGAAAAATATAGCTCTTCAAGAAGCTTACAGGAATGGTTTTATTTTGCAGTTGATTATCTTGAGGATTTTCCGGGAATTTACAGAATCATATTTACTGATGAGCTTTATATTGATGATCCGATTCTATTTAAAAAATTCAAATCCATAATTGAAACCTTGGTAAAAAATTTCCAAAAAATCATTGAAAAAGGAATAAAAAACGGGGAATTCAGATCTGATATTGACCCATATATCTCTGCGATAAGATATTTAGGCGTTATTCATACATCATTCACATTGTGGAGTGTTTTTGAGGAGAGAAAGAGAAAGTACGGAGAAATCGCACTACCTATTCTTACAGAATTTCTGACAACAATTTCAAAGGGTGGTATGAATGAATAAGAAGATATCAGCCTTTATTGTAAAACATAGAACTCTTATATTGATTGCAATAGTTCTTATCTCAATTTTAAGCCTTTTCGGAATAAGAAAAATTCATTTTTCCAATAAAATGACCTCATGGCTTTCTAAAAAAGATCCGCGATTATATCTGTTTTTAAAAACATCCGATGAGTTTGCGATAAATAATCTTATTTTTGTAATGATAAAACCTAAAAGAGGGGATGTATTCACAAAGGATTTCCTTGAAAGAGTAAAAGAATTTACGGAAAAAATAAAGGAGAGAAAGGAGATATTCATAGTAACATCAATTACAAACACAAGTGATATAAGAAAAAGTGAAGATGGGATAGAAGTAAGGGATCTGATAGAAAACATCCCCGAAAATGATTCCCAGCTAAGAAAACTAAAGGATTATATTCTCTCAAAAGAGAATTATGTGGGCAATGTTGTGTCAAAGGATGGAAAGTGGACAGGTGTTTCTGTTTTTATAAAGGAAAAATATGATCCGATTAAAGTAACAGGTGATATAATCATTCCGGCGGCAAAAAAAATTTTCAGGGGTAAAGCCGAACTATTTTTCAGCGGAGTTCCCTCTGACAGCTATTTTGCAAATGAATATACAATAAAAGATTTAAAGCTGTTAACACCGCTTATCATTCTTCTTATTATTTTTGTCCTTTTTTTCAGTTTCAAAGATTTTCAAGGTATTCTTTTCCCTTCACTTGTTGTAATAATTTCAAATTTATGGCTTTTCGGGATTTTAGGCTTTTTAAACAAACCATTGACAATGATCTCACCGGCAATTCCCGTGCTACTTGTGGCTTTAGGTTCAGCTTATGGTAGTTATATAATAAATAAATATTTTTTATACTTGG